>DEQO01000017.1 GCA_002360495.1 Flavobacteriales bacterium UBA3364 | reverse complement strand
CCCCAGCGGTTGAAGACCTGCAGATCGATCTGTTCGACACCGCGATAGGGGAACGGTCCGAACAGGTCGTTCGACCGATCACCGTTCGGTGTGAACACATTGGGCAGGCTGTACTCCGGACAATTGTCACCACAAACGGCTTCAACGAAGGCGCTCTCGTTCCCCAGCGTATCCAATGCGGTGACCTGGTAACATCCTGCGACCGAACTTCCGTTCGCGTGGGTGAACACGGTATCCTCCGCACCGGTGATCGTGGCGATCAATACGTACGCCCCATCAAGGCTGTCCGCGAAGTATACATTGTACTGGTACGTATCGTCCGCGCAGGAATTGTTCGGGTTGTTCCAGGTCAACGTGTTCAACGGCAGTTCGCAATCGTTCTCGATGACCACGGTCGGCGCACATGGTGGTGTGCGGTCCACTGGAACACCGCACACTTCCTGGCTCCAGTTGAGCAGTGGCGCCACGATGGACGCATCACCATAGGCCCCCGTGCTCACCACGTGGTAGCAATACTCCTGGCCGTTGACAAGCGCGGTATCGGTATAGCTGGACGTTGAGCTCGTTCCGATCAAGTCCCATACGGCCCCGTTCTGTCGGTATACATCATAGGTGGTGTTCATCCATGGTGTGTTCAAGGCCCACGAGATCGTCAGTTGCTCATCGTTCGGTGCAGCGCTGATAAAGACCGAGGAAGCCAGGCTGCTCGACCCGATGAATTCGGATCCACCGGCACCGAACAGCTCGACACGGTATACATGGGCGGCAGTGCGCGTATCGATACCAGCATCGAGGAAGGTGGTATCGGGATGCGCCAGGAAGGGATGCAGGGCGCTGGTCCAGATCAATTGCCCGGCACTGGTCAAGCCAGTTCCACGATAGAGCTTGAACTGGTACGGACCGGGGCGTGCATTGGTATCCAGATCATAGGCATTGCTCCACTCAACGGTATCCACACCGCTGCTCAGGTCGGTAATGCCGACGCTCACCTTGGTGATCACCGGCACCTGACGATCGAGGATGGCGCAGAACTCCTCACTGGCATAGCCCTGGGCCCCATCGGGGAAGATGGCCACGACCATGTAACAGTATTGGTTCCCGATCACCAGGCCATCACTGTCGACATAGCTTGTGCTGCCGACACCATTGGTCTGGGCGATCAACGAATACCCCGTGTAGTCCGGGACACCGGTCTCGCAGTGGTCCGGGTCGAAACCAAAAAGCCCGCTACGCCGATAGATCAGGTAGCCACTGGCGTTGGTGCATGCGCTCTGGTCCCAGTTCAGTTCGATCGAATTCCCGCTGGGCAAAGCCGTGGGGTTCTCCGGCGCCGGTCCCACAATGGTGATGTTCAGCGTTCGGTAATCCTGCAAGGCGATCGGCTGTCCATCATCGGTGGCATTGAACACGACCTGGTAGGGCTGGAGCCGGACGTGGCCGCAGACGGTGTTCCAATTGAACACCCCGTTCACGCTTTGCGCTGGGGCAGGGCTCAGGAAAGAGGCGGGTGATTGCCCCAGTACGAAGGGCTGGCCGAGCGCGGTGAGCGTGACCTGCTGGCCGGAGTTCGGGTCCGAAGCCTGCACGTTGAATGTGAGGAACGTACCTGCCTCAACACACGTATCCGCCTCCTGGCTGATGACTGGAGCCTGGTTGTTGCACGGCACCACCGTGATCTGCATGTCGCGTGTGACATAGCCCACTTCCACGTAGTTCCCGTTCGTGAGCCGCCATTCACGAACGATGAATGCGATATTGTACTCGCCTGAAACCCCAGGTGCATCCCAGATGATCGTACCGGTCTGGGGGTCGACGCTGTAGTTGGGCCCCGGGAATTCATACCCATCGATCGGGTCCCCGAACAGTCCCAGGCAGACCGTAGGTTCAAAGGAAAGGCTATCACCATCGGGGTCGACAGCCGCAGGATTGTGTATCCATGGCTCGCCCTGGCATGCATCCTGTATCGGTGGGTTCAAAAAGCGCACAGAACAATTCCCACCGGTCGTAGGCGAGATGGTGAGCCGTGTGCTAACACTGAAGGATTGCGCAATGGAGTTCGGGATATTCACCACCCCTCCGTTGCGGTTCGGGTCGTCCATCCTCAGGATATACTGGCCAGGACCCGCATATTCATGCAGGACAACGTACTCGCTACGACGCAGGTCGCGCGCGGTATCATCCTGCACGTTGGTCCGGGGTATGGTGTCCCAAATGGGCGAATCGCCATAGTTGATCGCCAGCTCGGGCCGATCGGCCGGCGCACTCAATTTCGTGTGCGTGATGATCGTGATCTCATACCAATTGCCAGAGTCACCCACACGGCAAACGATGATCTCACCCGCCCGGTTGTGCGTTGCGAATGCCAGGGCCGAGCAGCCAAGAGCGAACAGGACGGCTAGGGTACGGAACAGAGGCATTCGAGGAAAGTACAAAGTTCGGCAATACTCGTGGGCGAACGTCGTTCACACAGCACGAATTGCGCCGCTTCGGCGGTGATCCCCCGGCAGGTCGCACAACCGGAACGCTACCCGTGGACGGCTATCTTTAGCCCCCTCGCCACCGGTTCACACTCTCCGCGGATCCCACCCATGACCAACCTTTCGAAAAGCACCCGTCCGTCCACCTCCCGGGACACCTTGGTCATTCTGGACTCCTTGGCGCAATTGCGCAACCTGGATCTGGAACGCAGCGATCGGCAGTACCTCAACGAACAGTTAGCGGCCGACCCATCATTGGCCTCTTGCGATGTCAGCGGACGCCTCTTCTTCGCGCATTTGGTGAAGCAGGGCGATCGGTGGCAGCAATTGGAAAAGGCCCGTCGGGCGGGCGATGCCATGGCCGTACGCCTCAATGGTGCCAAGCGATCCGAGGCCCAGATGATCAGCCTGCAGGACGATCCCGCGCTCACCCTTGCCATGGCCGAAGGTGTTGCACTGGGCAGCTATGCCTTCCGCAAATACAAGAGCGATGAGAAAGGCGCCCCTACCTTGGATAAACTGTCGATGATCGCCAAAGAGGTGGATGCCACGGCGATCGACGAACTCATCGACATCGTGGAAGGGACCTGTACCGCCCGGGATCTGGTGAACGAACCTGTAAGCTTCCTCAACGCCAAGCAACTCGCGTCGGAGATCCGCAACCTGAGCCGCAACTCGGGGTTCAAGGTGCAGGTCATGGACAAGGCGCAGATCGAAGCGCAGGGCATGGGCGGTCTGCTGGCGGTGAACAAGGGTAGCATCGACGAGCCCACCTTCACCATCATCGAGTGGAAGCCGAAGAAGGCAGTGAACAAGAAACCGCTTTTGATGGTGGGCAAGGGGGTCGTGTACGATACCGGGGGCCTGAGCCTGAAGCCCACGCCCAACAGCATGGACCAGATGAAGTGCGACATGGCCGGTGCCGCAGCGGTGGCTTGTGCGATATCCATCGCCGCCAAGCAGGAATTGCCCGTACACGTCATCGGCCTGATCCCCGCTACGGACAACCGCCCCGGTGGCAACGCCTATGCTCCGGGCGATGTGGTAAGGATGCACAGCGGCCTGCGTGTGGAAGTGCTGAACACGGACGCTGAAGGACGGATGATCCTCGCCGATGCACTGAGCTATGGTGAACGTTACCAGCCCGAACTGGTGATGACCATAGCCACGCTCACCGGAGCGGCAATGCGCGCGATCGGGACTTACGGGACCGCCATCATGGGTACCGCTCCCGATGCGGAATTCGCCAAGCTCGAGGCCGCAGGCAATGCCGTCTTTGAGCGCACCGCACGCCTCCCCTTCTGGGAGGAATACGGCGAAGAGATCATCAGCGATGTGGCGGACATCAAGAACCTTGGTAGCGACCTTGGTGGCGCACAAACAGCCGGCAAATTCCTGGCCCGTTTCACCACGCATCCGTTCATCCATCTGGACATTGCAGGCCCCGCCTTCCTGACCAAGCGCGATGGCTACCGGACAAAAGGTGGCACCGGCGTCGGCGTGCGCCTCTTCTACGAATTCATGAAACAACGCGCGAAAGCGCGTTAGAGCGCCAGAACACGCGCCCGTCCCTCCAATGACAGAACGCTCCCCCTTACGCGTCGGCATCAGCTGCGGCGAGCTCAACGGTATCGGCATCGAAGTGATACTGAAGTGCTTCGAGGACAATCGGATGCTCGCGGACCTCACCCCGGTCCTTTACGCTTCCTCACACGCCGTGAGCCATCATCGCAAAGCCCTTGGCCTGGAGGATGTGCAGTTCCACCGCGTGCACGATGCCCGCGAAGCGTTGGCCAGGAAATTGAACCTCGTAAACGTCTGGGAAGAGGATATCACATTCGAGCTCGGTAAGCCCTCCGGTCTGCTCGCGGGCTATGCCATCAAGAGCCTTGAAGCTGCCGCTCAGGACCTCGCCAGTGGCAAGGTGGATGTGCTGGTCACCGCACCGATCGACAAGCATGCCATGCAACAGGCGGGTTTCGCCTATCCCG
>DEQO01000144.1 GCA_002360495.1 Flavobacteriales bacterium UBA3364 | reverse complement strand
AGGTGAACGAGAAGATGTACCTCTTCCTGCTGGAGAAGCGTGCCAGCACGGTGATAGCCCGTGCGGGGATCGTTCCGCAGACCAAGGTGATAGAGAGCGCTCGAACGCTCGGTGTGGTCCGACCCGACAAGATGAAGATCTTCTACACCTTCATGCTCGGAGGTTTGGTGATCTCCTTGTTGGTGGTCTTCGTGCGGGTGATGTTCTATGACCGCATCGAGAATGCCGAACAACTGAAGGAACTGACCACATTACCGGTCTTCGGGGAGATCATCACCAGTGAGAAGGCCGAGGAGAATTACGTGGTGGTGGACAGCGATCCGAAAGCGGCCATCACGGAATCGTTCCGGACCGTCCGCACCAACCTGGAGTACGTTCAGGGACGACCGGGGCGCGGCAAGGTGGTGATGGTCACCAGCTATCGACCGAACGAGGGCAAGACCTTCTGCTCCGTGAACCTCAGCGCGATACTGGCCAAGGCGGGCAAGAAGGTGTTGCTGTTGGAGTTTGACCTGCACAAACCGAAAGTGGCCACGGGCCTCGGAATGAGCAGCCAGGTCGGGCTCAGCAACGTACTCATCGGAAAATTGGACTGGCGACAGGTCGTCATGCCCACCCAGTTCGAGAACTTCTCGGTGATCTTGGCCGGCCCGACCCCACCCAATGCATCCGAACTTGTGCTGAGCAGCCATCTGCAGACCCTTTTCGATCAGGCCTCAGAGTCGTTCGACTACGTATTGGTGGACACACCGCCTGTGGGGTTGATCACGGATGCGTTGTTGATGATGCGGTACGTGGATGCCACGTTGTTCGTGTTGAACACACGGTTCACGAGCAAGGACCATGTCAACAACGCGCTTGACGTGTTGCACGCCAATGCGAACAAGAACGTGGGCTTCATCCTGAACGGTGTCCGGATCAAGAAGAGCAAGTACTACTATAACACGAACTACGGCTATGGCTATCGCTATGCCTATGGCTATGGCACTGGATACGGATACGGATACGGATATGGTCGACGATCCAAGAAGAAGGACGGCACCGGTGGCGAGGTGAAGGACAGGAACACCAAGAACTGATCGACCTGCACGAGTACCACGAGCCCGAGGATGGACCAGGAAAGGCGAAGGATACAATGGGATGTTGTGGTGCAACCGCACCAGCCGTGGTGGCGGGTCGACTTCGGAGAACTTTTCCACTTCCGGGACCTGTTGTGGCTCCTCGTTCGTCGGGACCTGCTCGCGGTATACAAACAGACCGTACTGGGACCGCTGTGGCAGGTGCTGCAACCCTTGCTGACCTCGCTGATGTTCGCGGTCATCTTCGGTCTCATGGCCCGTATGTCGGTACAAGGGATACCGCCGATGTTGTTCTATCTCGCGGCGGTCGTCCCTTGGACGTTCTTCGCGAACATCATCAACCGGACGTCGCAGACGCTCGTGTGGAACGCTGCGCTGATGTCCAAGGTGTACTTCCCGCGCCTTGTTGCACCCATAGCCACTACACTTTCAACGATGGTCAGCTTCTTCATCCAGTTGGCCTCGTTCCTCCTGATCGCGCTGATCTACAGGCTCAGTGGTGCCTATGCATGGACCATGGATGCCACCGTCCTGATGCTGCCGGTACTCATCATCCTGATGACGGTCCTGGCCTTCGGTATCGGGATCCTTGTCGCGGCGCTCACCACGAAGTTCCGTGATCTCGGTTTCCTGCTCACGTTCGGCATCCAGTTGCTCATGTACATGAGCCCGGTCATCTTTCCATTGAGCATGGTACCGCCGGGGTCCAAGCTGCGGTGGGTCATTGAATTCAATCCGATGACCTCGATCATCGAAGGCTTCCGTTCCGTACTTCTGGGCCTTCCCATGGACTGGGGCCTCCTGCTCTACACAACAGCGTTCGCCATGGTGTCGCTAATGGCCGGCCTTGCCGTCTTCCAGCGTGTCCAGCGTTCTTTCGCGGATGTGATCTGACCCCCCCATGGAGAATACGATCATCAAGGTGGAGGATGTCCGGAAGCGCTATCGCTTGGGCGTTATCGATCGCACCCTCATCGCCGATGAGGTCTCCGCGATGATGGCCCGCCTCAGGGGGCGGAAGGATCCGCGCATGGCCCTCGGTGGACCTGTTGAGCACCAGCGCATGGGGGACTACTTCTGGTCGCTGCGCGGCGTTTCGTTCAATGTGGCCCAGGGAGAGGTACTTGGCCTGGTAGGCCGCAATGGAGCCGGCAAGAGCACCCTGTTGAAATTGCTCTCCAGGATCACGCTGCCTACGGTTGGTCGCATCTCGATGCGTGGCAAGGTGTCCAGCTTGTTGGAGGTAGGGACAGGGTTCCATCCCGAACTCACGGGTCTGGAGAACATCTACCTCAACGGTGCCATCATGGGGATGCGTCGCCAGGAGATCGATCGGAAGCTCGACGAGATCGTCGCTTTCAGCGGGATCGAACACCATATCGGGACACCGATAAAGCGGTACAGCAGCGGCATGAAGGTGAGGCTCGGCTTCGCTGTGGCAGCGCACCTGGACCCGGAGATCCTCATCGTGGATGAGGTGTTGGCCGTGGGGGATGCGGAGTTCCAGCGAAAGTGCCTGGGCAGCATGCGCACCGTGGCCGACTCCGGCCGAACGATCATCTTCGTGAGTCATAGCATGGTTTCCGTACAGAGCCTGTGCAATCGGGCCATATGGCTGGACAAAGGATTGATCCGCCAGGACGGGGCCACCGGGCAAGTGATACGCGACTACCTCACCGAGTATTCGGCACAGACCCATGAACAGGAGTGGAGCGAGGACGAGGCACCGGGGACCGACGAGGTAGGGCTGCTCTCCGTGAAGGCGATCAGTGAACGGGAGGATGGTGCGTTCTGGATCTCCGATAAGATCAAGATCGAGATCGAGGTGCTGAACCGGACGATCACCAACGATGATCTGAACGTCCGGTTGCAGGTGCGCACGAACAACGATGTGCTGGCGTTCGTGTCCGATATGGTCGAGACCATCGGGCATGCATCATGGTCTCTGGGGCGCAGCAAGATCACCTGCGTGATTCCGGCCGATCTCCTGAACGATGGAGGGTACCGGATAGGCGTTGCGTTCCTCCATCAAGGCCGCCATTGGTACACTATGGAGGATGCCATCACCATCGAAGTGCAGGAAGGGGCCAGGACGGGAACGTGGTTCCACAAGTGGCAGGGCGCATTGCGACCCAAGGTGGACTGGACCCGCTGACCGATGACCGCCCGATCCGTCATCAAGGAACTGGTTCCGCCGATCTTCCTTCGGGTGGCTCGTCGTCTGTTCCCGAGGCCGGCGCCGCCCCGGCCCCGGCCACTGCTTCCTGCTGAGCATCCGGTCACGGGCGGTCCGTTGAAAGGCGGCAGGCTCTTCGTGAACGACAGCATGCCATCGTTCAGGGAAATGCTTGCGGGAACCTACGATGATCACCTGTTCAAGGCCCTCGGTGAAGCCCGTTTGGATGGCACATTGGTCTTGGATGTCGGGGCCCACATCGGCTACCATGCATTGGCTTTCGCCGCGTTGTTGCCGGGTTCTCGTATTGCGGCATTCGAGCCCAACCCTGCGAACGTTGAACGGATGCGGACCAATTTGGCCCTTAATCCATCGCTTATGGTTCGCGTCGATCTCCTCCCGATCGCGCTTTCCGGTAGCACGGGCAGCATCCAGTTCAACAGTTCATCGAACCTGGAGGACCAGACAAGCTCCGGGGGCTACCTGGAGGGCGCCAGTAAACCTTTGGGCGACGAGGTCTACCGGAAGTCGGGTTTCACCACTTCGCTGGTGGAGACCCGAAGGCTTGACGACCTGGCCGCGGAACGGGCATGGCCCCGGGTGGGCATGATCAAGCTGGATGTGGAGGGTGCGGAACATCTGGTGCTGTCGGGCGCCACCGAGGTCCTGCGCAAGGACGGACCATTGCTCTTGATCGAGGTCCATTCCGTCGTTTGCATGCTCGAAGTGCTGCGCATCCTGCATCCATTGGGCTATGAAGCCCGCTTGCTCCATGAGGATCGGGCGAGCCGTTGCTTCATCTCAGCGTCCATACCTGCCTAGGATCCGAGCATCCCTGTACCTTTGGGCGAAAGGTCCTCGAGCACATGTCCGCCGAACGAGAAGATCGATCCAGCCCGAGGGAACCCGTCCTTGTAACGCGGTCCTTTCTGCCACCGGAGGAGGAGTATCTCTTCTGGTTACGCAAGGCCTTCGCGTCACGGATCTTGACCAACAACGGACCCATACACCGGGAATTGGAGTCCACGTTGCAAGCGCGTTTCAAGGTTCCCTTCCTACGGTTGATGAGCAATGGCACGCTCGCCATCCAATTGGCCCTGCGCGCTCTTGGGGTGAAGGGGAAAGTGATCACCACACCCTTCAGCTACGTGGCTACCACGAGCGCCATCCTCTGGGAGGGCTGCGAACCGGTCTTCGTGGATGTGCGACCGGACACGCTCTGCATCGACCCCGCGTTGATCGAAGCGGCCATCACCCCGGACACCACGGCGATACTGGCCACGCACGTCTATGGGATCCCTTGCGACGTGCATGCGATCGATAGGATCGCACGCAAGCATGGGCTGAAGGTGATCTACGATGGAGCACATGCTTTCGATGTGGATCTCGATGGCCGAAGTGTATTGGCCTATGGTGACGCCTGTACGTTGAGCTTCCACGCCACCAAGCTCTTCCACACCGTTGAAGGTGGTGCTACGATCCTTCACGACGAAGAGAACGACAAGCAGTTGCGCTTCCTCCGTAGCTTCGGTCATATAGGTGACGACCATTTCACCTTGGGCATGAACGCCAAGATGAGCGAGGTGCATGCCGCCATGGGCATGGCGGTGATGCCCCACATGGATGGGATCATCGCAGGGCGACGGACGATCTGCGAACGGTACGATTCCGGACTTGCCGACCTGCCATTGCAACGACCGACCATACCCGTCGGCACGCGTTACAATCATTCATACTATCCGGTGCTCTTCGCCGATGCGATCATCCGGGAACGTGTGATGTCGGCCTTGGCGGAAGTCGGGATCATGACCCGTCGATACTTCTATCCGTCGTTGGATACACTTCCGTATGTGAAAGGGGCCGCATGCCCTGTGAGCCGCGATGCTGCGGACAGGGTGATCTGCCTGCCGCTCTACCCGGATCTCGATCCGCGGGATGTGGACCGCGCGGTGGCTTGTATCACGGCTGTGTTGGCCGATGCACAGGTAGGTGTGCCTGGTAGTTAGATCATCCGATGCGCCGCTATCGCTCCCATATCGCATTGGTCGCTTCCTGGTTCCTGACGGCGAACATGTACCAAACGGCGCTTTTCGTTGGCAGGTCCGGTCTTCATTCGAAGAAGATGTGGCTGTACATGGCCGTTCATGTGGCGCTCATTGCCTGGTGCGGGATGATACTTCGGGCCGAGTGGAAGAAACCGAACGGGCTCTTCCATCGCATGGCACAGGCATATCGCGAGCTTCCCATACCACGCGTTCCCAAGGCCATTTTCCTCGCCATCCTGGTCATCGAGGTCCTGCACATCTCCGAAGGCAGGATAAGGTACCCCTTCGACGATGTTGGGATGTTCCGGTACGCCCGCAAAGCACAGCCGTTACCGACGGTCCTGACATTGCCGAAGTACTTCTACCACGACGCGGAAGGGAAAGTAGTCCCACTGGAGATCCGCAAGCAGCACCTGTTCTTTCCTGCGGACCTTCTCGGGGTGACCTACAATAATGAATTCACCTTCTCAGCCGCTTACCATTACAAGGGGGAGAAGGCCAATCACGATTTCCTGTTGCACGAACTGCACCGTCACGCGGGCATCGATACGTTATGGGTCGGACTTCAATCGGTCGACTATTCGACCGGCGCGGTCTCGTTCGACCCGGACCTCGGTCGTGCCTGCCAGTTCAATGACACGGCGACCATCTTCTATGGTCCCATCTATGTTCCGGAGTATCAACGAACCTTGGTGAACTGCAGTGCACACATCCACTGATCTGATCCGTCGGTTCCGGTGGCCGGGTTCGCCCTACCATCTGGCCGCGTTGCGCATCGCCATCGGTGCCCAGACCCTGTATGCCGTGAACAGCAAGATCTTCGACCTGCTCCTGGCCGTGGGCAAGCGTCAGAAGGTGACTACCATCTTTCCGGCCTGGTTCGATGACTTTACCGCCGCCCACCTGGTCCCAGGTCTGGTGGTCTTTTGCACCGTGGGTGCCATCCTGCTGACGATCGGCCTCTTCACACGGGTCGTGTTGCCTTTGCTCACAACGGCCTTCATCGTCCTCTACGGTTTCTATTACCTCGGAGCGAATGCCCCGGCGCAATGGCTGTACCTGTGGTTCCCCTTGCTCGTGCTCTGCTTTGCGCGCAGTCAGGACGTTTGGTCGCTGGATGCGATGCTCGTTCGTCGACGTGGCGGCCGGACAGAACAGGATCCCGTCAACTACCGTTGGCCCATCGAATTGTGCGTGCTCTGGTTCTGCTACATCTATTTCGCGGCTGGTCTAGCCAAGGTGCTGCCCATGTCCAAAGGGTTCGCGTGGTTCAACGGTCAGACCAGCAAGGAGATCATCTACTACCGCTACTTGGACAGTCCGTTCCATTATCTGTTCGGGGAGCCCTTCCTCAACTACGCCGAAGCTTCCGTCATCTTCGGGGTCATAACCGTGGCGGCCCTGTTGCTTGAATTGGCCACGATCGTTCTTGTGCTCACGAACAAGTACCACCTCTGGATACTGGGGCTGCTCGTGGCCATGCATCTCTTCCTGTACATGACCGGTGTAGGCGGATTCACGCAAACCGCGCTCATGTTGGGGATCGCACTGATGCCCATGACCTGGTTCGATCGCAACATGCGGCAACCCGTTCTTGGGGAAAGGTGAAGACCGGTGGTGGTCTTCCGATCCACCGGCACTGACTACCTTGCGGCCACCGGAGGGAAAGGAAAGGAGAACCCTTGTACCCGGATCCATCAGGTCGTTCAAATGGCGAAGAAGTCCGTTGTGAAAAGTGATCACGTCACCTCGTTGAAAGGGGCACGCGTGCATCTCCGCATCCTGGAGCGAGCGGATATTCCCACCACGACAAGGTGGATGAACAGCGAGTATATCAGTGACATCATGGGCTACCTGCCGACCATGTCGTTGGAGCAGCAATACGAGTGGTACGACCGGACGAAGAACGATCGCTCGCGGTACATCTTCGCCATCTGCCAGAACAAGGATGCGCGACACATCGGCAATGTTGCGATCGGCAACGTGGATACCCTGCACCGGCACGGCATGTTCTCCATATTCCTGGCAGGGACGGCCGATCAGGCCAAAGGGATCGGTTCGGAGGCCACGATGCTCGTGCTCGGGTTCGCCTTTGAGAAGCTCAATTTGAACAAGGTCTACTTGCGCACATCACCGCGCTTCACGCAAGCCATACACATGTACGATCGCCTCGGATTCGTACGCGAAGGCGTGATGCGAGAGCACTCCTACGCCAACGGGAAGTACGAGGACAAGATCATGTACTCCATGTTACGGAAGGAATACGACAGGGCGGTCGAGGAAAAGCGCGGTTGATCGGTACCATGAGCAACCCCACACGATCGGACCAGGAGCGCATCTACAAGGAGCTCTTCGAGAAGCATAAGGGCACCACCATGGCGGTGAGCTCCGAATCACCTGCCCACAAACGCCTGCGGTTCGGCAGGATCACGGATATCGTTGCTGCGGACAATGACTTCACGATACACGACGTGGGTATGGGACTTGCGGACATGTATCCTTTTCTGAAGGAGCGCTTCCCGGAGAAGCGGTTCGTCTACAGCGGCACGGAGATACTTCAAGAATACGTCACGGCCTCCGTTGAGCGATTCCCGGACCTCGTGTTCCACCACCGCGATATAGCGGATCAGGCTTTCGCCGATCGCTACGATTATGTTGTCATGAGCGGGGTGTTCCACCAGCGCCGGGGATCCTCCATCAGGGATTGGGAGGCTTTCGCGCAGAACATCATCCGCAATTCGTTCCGGATGTGCCGGAAGGGGATCGCTTTCAATTTCATCTCACCTTTCGTCGACTTCTACCAGACACAGGTGTACTACAGCAACCTGCCGAAGCTGATCAACTTCATCAACGATGATCTCAGCCGGTTCTTCGAGATCAAGCACAACTACGCGCTGTTCGAGTTCACCGTTTTCGTTCATACGGAAGAGCATGTTCGCAGCATGTATCCCGAGCCGGAGTTCGCCAAGTATTTCAAGGCCGATCGATGAACCTGCTTTTCACCAGCGTCGGTAGGCGCGGCTATCTGCTGGGGTACTTCCGCAAGGCTCTTGCGGGCCGGGGCACGTTGCACGCGGCGAACAGCGACGCCATGGCACCGGCCTTCCTGGAAGCGGATCGAACGGTCATCACACCCTTGATCCATGACCCCGGATACATCGACTTCCTGATCCGATATTGCAGGACGCATGGAATACGGGCGATCGTGCCGCTCTTCGACGTCGATATCGCTGTCCTTGCCGCCCATGAAGGGCGGTTCCGTGAGGAAGGCACTGTGCTGGTCTGCTCCTCTTCTTCCGTGGCTGCGATCTGCAACGATAAATGGGAGACACACCGCTTCCTCCTTGCCAATGGAATCGGGACAGCCCGTACCTGGTTGACGCTCGCGGAGGCACTGGCCGAGATCGCTGGTGGTACATTGCAATTCCCGGTATTCGTGAAACCGCGCTGGGGCATGGGCTCCATCGGTGTCTTCACAGCAGACAACGAAGCTGAGCTCAGGGTGCTGCACGACAAGGTCCAACGCCAGGTTTTCGCGACCTACTTGAAGTATGAATCCGCCGGTGACATGGAACGTTCCGTACTGGTGCAGGAACGGCTCCCCGGCGCAGAGCACGGACTTGATGTGGTCAATGACCTCGATGGGGACCATATTGCCACGTTCGTGAAACGCAAGCTTGCCATGCGCTCCGGAGAGACCGATGTTGCCTGCACGGTGGACGAGCCACTGCTGCGTGATCTGGGCGCACGATTGTCCGCCGTGTTACGGCACAAGGCCAACCTCGATGTCGATGTCTTCTTCGATGGGTCCAAGGCGTACGTCTTGGAGATGAACGCGAGGTTCGGCGGCGGTTATCCCTTCTCGCACATGGCTGGTGCCGATATCCCACGGGCCATTGTTACCTGGGTCGCGGGTGAGGTCCCGGATGCTGCCTGCTTCAAGCTCAGGTATGGTGTGACCGGGGTGAAGGTGATCCAACCAATGGAATTCAACATCCTGTGAGCACTGGTGCGCAACCCCTGCTCACGGTGGTGTGTACCGCCTTCAACCACGCAGCGTACATCCGTGGAACGCTGGATGGTTTCGTGCAGCAGCGGCGCAATTTTCCCATGGAAGTGATCGTGCATGACGATGCCTCGACCGATGGGACCTCGGACATCGTGCGTGAATATGCCGACCGGTACCCGGACCTGATCGTCCCCTTGATCCAGCCTGAGAACGTCTATTCCAAGGGTGGCCGACCATGGTTCATCTGCTTCGAGCGTGCCCGGGGCAAGTACATCGCTATTTGCGAGGGCGACGATGTATGGACCGATCCGGACAAGGCCCAAAAACAGGTGGACGACTTCGAAACGCACCCCGATCGGATGTTGAGCTTCCATGACGTGGGTGTCATTGACGAAACAGGGCGATTCGGCCATGTGCAGCGCTACTCCGACTTCGATTGGAACATCATGGACCCCAAGCGGAGCGACTATGATCTCCATGATCTCATTCGCGCAACGCTTTGCCCCACATGCAGCGTGATGTTCCGTAAGCCTGAACCCTTCAGCGTGCCTGGTTGGATGTTGACCCTTCCCTTCGCCGACCAACCGCTCTTCATCTGGATGGCGCGCAACGGGACCATCCGCTTCCATCAAGGAGAGATGGCCTCATACCGCAGGCATACCGCGTCATCCAGCCGCACCACCGCCGGCACGGACCGGTTCACGGTCGGCTTCATCCGGATGTACCTGCACCTCCTGCGTGAATTGGACCCAGGATATCATACGACCATCAAGGAAGCACTGAAGCGGAAAGTGGAGGCGCTGTTCTCGCAGAGTTCATTGGATGCCGACCTGACCGGACAAGTGGAACGAGCGGTGCCAGGGACGTTGTCCAGTGCACGTTGGAAGGGGCGCTGGAAACGATTGCGGGGATATCTTCGGGCCTGATGATCAGCTAGCATCATGTGGCCCTTGGCCATCAGGCGAGCAACGCACCTTGGACATGGACCCCCGCTGTTTCTGCACCATCATTACCCGCAGCCATTTGAGCTGGGCATTGGCGTTGGTGGATTCAGTGCGCCAGTTCGACCGGGCGCTGCCGTTCTGTATCCTCGTCACCGATACGGAGACCATGGAACCGGGTGCCATCGGCCCGATCGAGGGGGTGGAGGTCCTTTTCCTCAAGGATGTGGCGAAGACCGGTCTCGGCAGGGACATCGCCACGAAGTACGCCGATAAGCCCGATGAACTCCGATGGAGCTTGAAGCCTGTGCTGATGCTGCATTTGCACCAACGGTACACCAAGGTGATCTACGGCGATTGCGATCTCCATTTCTTCAATGACCCTGGTTCCCTATGGCACGAACTGGATGATGCCGACATGTTGCTCTCACCCCATTTCCGGAGTGGCCGAGCGACCGTGGACCGGGCGAATTTCGCGGAGCTCTTCGTTGGAGGGTTGTACAATGGTGGGTTCGTCGCATCAACTCACAGGGCTTCCGCGCCGCTCACGCGCTGGGCCGAGAATTGTCTCGAGGTCTGCGTGAAGGACCTTTCGAAGGGGCAGTATGTGGATCAGACCCACCTCAATTTGTTGCCCATCTATTTCGATCGGATCAAGGTGATCAAACACCGGGGATGCAACGTGGCCAACTGGAACATGGTGGAATGTCGTCGCGAGCGCAGTTCGGCAGGAGAGGTCCTCATCAACGGCGTATTCCCCATCATCTTCATCCACTTCACCCGGAGCACGATCGATGGCATCGTTTCCGGCGTGGACGGTCTATTGATGGAGCATGTCTCCATCCTCCGTGACCGTTTGCTCGCCCATGGTTCCGGGAAAGACATCATCCTTGCGGCAAAGGAGCGCCTGGCGCGCAAAGCGGAAGCGATCGTGGAACGGGGTTTCTTCGAACGGGGCATTCGTTACATGGTGCGCAAGGTCCGCCGATCATGAACACGAGCACCGAGCGCTTCGGATAAAGATGGAACGCGACCTGCGCATCGTACTGGCATCGCCTGCCGAGAACGCTTGGAGCGAGACCTTCATCGCCGCCCACATCGAGCGCTTGAAGAAGGTCGACCTGCTTTTATCGGGCGGAGTGCCACCACGCAATGCATCGCACGGTGGGCCTTTGGGCGCTTCAACAGGTATCGGCAAATGGGTGGATAGGGTGATGGCCCGTCCGTTCGGTGGGGTGCCGGAGCTGCTCAGGCACCGACTTGCCAGAAGGCTCGGTAAGGAGCGTCCGGATGTGGTGCTCGCCGAATACGGGACCATGGCAGCGGAGATCGTTGACGCGTGCCGTTCGGCAGGTGTTCCGTTGGTGGCCCACTTCCATGGATTCGATGCGCACCGTACGGATTACATCGCGCGGTACGATGGATATCGGGACCTATTCGCACATGCCAGCGCCTTGGTGGTCGTGAGCCGTGCAATGGAACAGCAGCTCATCTCCATCGGTGCGCCGCGTGAAAAGGTCATCTACAATTGCTACGGCATCGATGTGGACCGCTTCGTGCCCGGTGATGCGGAAGCAGCACCTCCGCACTTCCTCGCCGTGGGTCGCTTCGCGGACAAGAAGGCACCGCACCTCACGCTCCGTGCTTTTCGGACCGTGCTCGACCAACGCCCCGAAGCGCGATTGACCATGGTAGGCAAGGGCAAACGTTGGGACGAGTGCAACACCCTGGTCACGGAACTCGGTATGGCACGTTCCGTGGACCTCTGCGGCATACGCACCCCGGACGAGATCGTCGCGCTTATGCAGAAGAGCCGTGCCTTCGTTCAACACAGCGTGGTCACGCAGGACAACGATCATGAGGGTACACCGCTGGCCGTCCTGGAGGCCATGGCTTCGGCGGTACCCGTGATCGCTACTCGCCATGCAGGCATAGCGGACGTGGTCGAGCATGGGGTACGTGGACTTCTGGGTGCCGAGCAGGATACCGATGTGATGGCTGCGAACATGGTGCGTGTGATCGATGATCCGGTGGCGGCCAAGCGCATGGGGACCGCGGGCCGGGCATATGTTGAAGTCCATCACCGGGTCGAGGTACAGGTGGAGGCCCTTCAGCGCATACTACGATCCGCCGCTCGATCGGCCCCACGATGATGCGTGTCGCTTTCATCACGCACTATGCCGATCTCTATGGGGCTAACCGAAGCCTCCTCGATCTGGTGTGCGAATTGAGGCGTGCGGGGAGCGTGGAACCGTTCGTGGTGCTGCCTCACCGCGGCAGGTTGAACGAAGTGCTCGCAACGGAAGGCATCGCTCACGAGGTCTTCGATTTTACACCCTGGATGACGGCCCGGCATTATGAAGGAGGTCCGCACCATCGCCTTGCGCAATTCGTACGCCATACGAGGGCGAGCCGCGCGCGCTCTCGACGGAACAAAGAGATCCTGCCCGGACTTATCGCACGCGTGGAACAGTGGGGAGTGGATGTGGTGCATGCGAACTCTGCCGCGGTCAGCATCGCGTTGGAGCTGGCAACCGGCTTGGGAAAACCGTTGGCATGGCATATACGTGAGATGCCTGAGCGGCACTATGGGTTGCATCTGGACAAGGGTAGGGGAGGTTTCGGCCGTGCCATCGCCAAGGCCGATCATCTGATCTGTATTTCGTCGGCCGTGCGCGAGGACATGCGTCGGTACGCACCCAGGCTTCCACGCTGTTCGGTCGTCTACAACGGTGTGCTTACAGCCGCTGGTTTCGCAGATCGCCTTCTGCGCAAAGAAGCGGCCCAAGCACGTTCCGGACCCTTCACGTTCGTTCTCGTAGGTGTCATGCATCCTTCCAAGGGCCAATTGGAAGCAGTGGAAGCTTTGTCAACGGTCCTGCGTTCCGGTGCAAAGGCGCGGCTCGTTCTCGCAGGCGGTGGGAACGACAAGCTCGTGCGACAGCGTGCTCACGCGTTGGGCATTGCCACATCCGTCGAATTCACGGGCTACATCGAAGATCCCTTCCGGATATTGCTCCAAGCTGATGCATACCTGATGTGTTCTCGCAACGAGGGCATGGGGCGTGTAACGGTGGAGGCGATGGCCTGTGCATTGCCGGTGATCGGTCACGCATCCGGCGGTACGGTGGAGGTCGTGGAGGATGGCGTGACCGGTCTGTTGTACCGCACGGGTGCTGACGAGTTGGCCGGCCAAATGTCCGCATTGATCACTGATCCGGAACGGGCGCGACAATTGGGTCGGACCGGAGCCATTCGCGCTGCAGAGCGGTTCACGATCGAGCGGTATGCTCGCGAGGTGTTCGACATCTACCGCTCCCTAACTTCGGTCGTACAGTGATGGAGGCTTTGCCCCGCATATCGTTGGTAACGCCCAGCTTCATGCAAGCGGCCTTCCTGGATGGCTGCCTGACATCCGTTCGGGAGCAGGCGTATCCATCGCTCGAACACATCGTTGTGGATGGAGGTAGTACCGATGGTTCCGTGCAGCTGATCGAACAGGCCTCCAGCACGCTCGCATGGTGGTGCGCTGAAAAGGACCAAGGGCAGAGCCATGCCATCAACAAGGGCCTTTCGCACGCTACGGGTGATGTCTTCGGCTGGCTCAATAGTGACGATCTTCTCCTTCCTGGCTCCTTGGCCCAGGTGGGTGCGGCCTTCGCTGCCGATCCGGACCTGGTGGTGTACGGTGGGCGCAGAATATTGCGAAGCATGACCGACGTGGATACGCCTTCGGGTTTGGACGATGCCTCCCGACCGGATGCCTTGTTCACCGATCCAAAGGTCAATCAGCAGTCGACCTTCTACCGGTTGGGCGTTGTTAAGGCCATCGGTGGTGTGGAGACCGCTTTGCACTACGCGATGGACCTTGAGCTGTGGTGGCAGGTGTTGTTCGCACAGGGTACGGACCATCTGCGTTTCGATGCGCTCGATCTGGCCGTATTCCGCTACCACCCGGACAGCAAGACGGTAAGGGATCAAGCTGCCTTCAGGAGCGAGACCGCAGCGATCCTCAGGCAGCTCGCCGTGCAAGTGGATCAGCATGATCTGGTCGCAGTACTCGACCAAGGATACCCGGACCGGATCGCCTTGCGCCCTATGTCGGTCGATGGATCCAAAGCACCCATCATCCGGCGCATGATCGTGCGTTTCCTGCTCAAGTGGAACCACATGGTCCACGAGCGGTCGCAGTTCGAAATGATGCGCTTGTTCCGGAGAACGGTGGACCTGCGGACAATACCGTTGGATGAGGTGGATACCGAGCGATTGACCTTGCTCGATGGCCAGCTCCGTGTTCCCGGATGGCTCGCATTTCGCCTCAAAAGGAAGTTCGATCACTTGGTGCGATGAAGGCGAGCGTGGTGCTACCGGTCTATAACAAGGCGCCTTTCCTGAGGGAATGCCTGGACAGCATTTTCGCTCAGTCGTTCCGGGACTATGAGTTGATCGCAGTGGATGATGCCAGTACCGATGACAGCCTGCAGGTCCTCCGGTCCATCACGGATCCGCGTATGCGGGTGATCGCGCTGGACCATAACCTTGGTCCGGGAGGTGCTGCCCAACGCGGCATTGATGCTGCCAACGGAGAGTACATCCTGCGTGTGGATGCCGATGATGTGATGCTCCCCGGACGCTTTGCCGGGCAAGTTGCACTGTTGGACAGCGACCGTACGATAGGTGCTTGTAGCGGGCATCTTCAACTGATGAACGATCCTTCCATACTGTACCGCGTCGAGCTCGACGATGAGGATTGCAAAGCCGGTTTGCTTTTCGGCGTACCGCTGAACCAGCCGGCCTGCGCATATCGCCGCAGCGTCCTCGTGGAGCATGGGGTGAGGTATCGTGATGAATGGCCACGGTACGGGGAGGATTGGATGCACCAAGTGCAACTCTCCCGTGTTACACGCTTCAAGAACCAGGACGAGGCATTGATCCTTTACCGACGAGGACCTTCCAACAGTTCGTACGGTCGGGATCGGAATGCTGATCTACGCTTCCTCTACGTCCACGTCTTCGGCGAACTGGGGTACCCGATAACACCGGACGAGCTGGACATCCATTCCTATTGTGTCAGGTTCTTCCCCGAACCGCCAGGCGCCTCACATATCCGGCGTTACCGCAACTGGCTGGACAAGCTCGTGCGCCTGAACGATGAACGGCGGACGTTCGATCGCAACGCCTTCAAGCGCAGACTGGACAGGATCTGGGATGAACTGTACTTTCCCCTTCCGCAGTACGGATGGGGACCTACTTGGGCCTATTGGTGGGCGGGTGGAAAGGTGTCGGCAAAGGGACTGTATTACTTGATAGCCACCATCGCCCGGGGAGGCTTGGGGGAGAGACGCACCGCACGATGAAGGAACTGTGGCTGTTCACCATGCGGTATCCCTTCGGGGTACGTGAGTCGTTCCTGGAGAACGAGTTGCCCGTCTTGTGCCGTCGCTTCGATCGCGTGGTGGTGTTCCCGCAACATCCGGACGGTGATCAGCGCGAGATGCCGTCGAACGCCGAACTGCGCTTCTCGCAGACCGACGCTTACGGCTCGGCCACTGTTCTGCAAATGCTGCGATCGGCACCACTGGTCATCAAGTTGCTGAGCTCCTTGTGGAAGGATGCGCCGTCGTGGGCGGCGTTCCGCTCCCAATGGCCGGCGTTGCGCAGTAGGATGGCGCAGCTCATTCATCGCGCGGAGCGGCTCCGTGTCAACGTGATGCAGGACTATGATCCCGAGCGGGTCATTGTCTACGCCTATTGGACGCATGACTGGGTGACCGTCCTGGGCCTCGTCAGGGAAAGGTTGACGGACCTGCGCTTCATCAGCAGGGCGCATGGCTTCGATCTGTACGAGGAACAGAACAAGGACGGCTGGATCCCTTTCAGGTCGTTCCAGTTGGAGCATGTTTCGCGGATCTATTGTGCTTCGCGGACAGGCCGGGATCATCTTCGGCTTGTGCATCCTGATCGTCGCGAACTGTTCGTTCTCTCAAGATTGGGGACGACCGACCATGGTGCCGGACCGTTCCATCCGCATGGTCCTTTGAAGGTGGTTAGTTGTTCGTTCCTGATTCCCCGGAAACGGGTCCTTCGCTTGATCGAAGCACTGGCCTTGGTACAGCGACCGGTCCATTGGACGCACTTCGGCAGTGGGGAGGAAGAGGGCAAGGTGAGGGAAGCGCTACGGGATCTACCTGAGCACATTTCCGTCGACTTGCGGGGCCTCACAGCGAATACCGAGGTCATCGCGTGGTACCGTGCGAATCCGGTGGACGTATTCGTCCACTTGAGCCATCTGGAGGGTGGTGTCGCCGTTGCCGTCCAGGAAGCGACCAGCTTCGGCATCCCGGTGATCGCGGCGGATTCCGGTGGCGTCCGGGAGATCGTGGATCAACGGACCGGGGTGTTGCTTGGCAACGACCCTACGGCGCAGGAAGTGGCGGCCTTGCTCGAGGGGTTCCGCGAGAGCCCCATGGCGACCATACCCTTCCGGGAAGGTGTGCGTGCCGCATGGCGCGCCGAGTTCGAAGCGAATGCCGTGTTCGATCGGTTCGTGGACGTCCTGAAGGGCGGGGACATCAAGGACGATTAACGGGTCCCAGGCCGCGTCCTTCGAGGCTTTACGCATGGTGATGTGCCCTTGTGTGTGAAGATCGAAGGACCGACCTTTGGCCACGCGATGCTCCAGCCCCGTAGTCAATGAAGATCGCCGTTGTCATCCCGTGCTTCAATGTGGAACACCACGTTGAGGTCGCAGTGCGTTCGGTCTTGGACCAGACCTATGAGGACCTGGATGTCATCGCCATCGACGACGGTTCCACGGATTCCACCAGGGAGAAACTGGCTGCACTGGAGTTGGCGTTCCCCGGAAGGTTCACGTGGGAGGCCCATCCGAGACAAGGGGCATGTCTTGCAAGGAACCTGGGCCTTGCCAGGACACAGGGAGAATATGTCCAGTTCCTCGATGCGGATGATGCGATCTTGACGGATAAGTTGGCCAGGCAGGTCGACCTCGTCAAGGCCAACGGCAAGCCCGATCTGGTGGTCGGTGATTTCCTGAACGTTTTCGAGGATGGCACGGAGACCACCATTAAAGGCCTTGGATCGCGACCGTGGATGGCGCTCATTCGCACGCAATTGGGCACCACGAGTGCGAATCTGTTCAAACGAAGTGCGCTTGAGGCCATTGGTGGTTGGCGGCCCGAACAGATCAGCAGCCAGGACTATGAACTGATGTTCCGTATGCTGATGAACAACGCGACCGTAGGATGGGATCCGCATGTGAGCAGCTTGGTGTTGAAACGCCTTTCCGGCTCGATCAGCCGTACCGGTCAACGGGACAACTGGGTCCGATACATCGAACTGCGCCGCGCCATGAGGGACTACCTGCAGAAGGTGGATCGGATCGGCCGTGCAGAGGAGATCAGGGCTGCTGACCAATACCTCTTCAATGCCATCCGTGTGCTGGCCAAGCACGACGCAAAAAGAGCCTTCGATCTGTACGACCGGACAATGCCCGAGTCCTTCGTCCCCGATCCCTCACCAGCGACGACGAGCACCTACATCGCGTACTTCAAACTACTGGGCTTCCGCATGGCGGAACGTTCGGCCCTCGCCTTGGGATGGTTCAAGGGCCGTACCAGGACCCAATGACACGATCGCATTCCAACGTGCAGGCGGACGGGGCGCCCCCCCGGATCGCACCCGGTCGGGAGTGCATCACGATCACACGACCAGACATACAAGGATGAAGAAACTGATGGTGGTGGTGGGCACTCGGCCCAATTTCATCAAGGTCACCCGTATCAAGCAGGTGGCCAAGGAACGCGGTGGCTGGTCCGTACAACTTGTCCACACCGGTCAGCACTTCGATGATCGGATGAGCACGGTATTCTTCGATCAGTTCGGCCTGGTTCCGGACCATTGGTTGGAGATCCCCCCCGGTTCGCCCAACTCCCAAATGGCCCACATCATGTTGGGATTGGAACAGCGGATCGCCAAGGACCGGCCCCACCTGATGATGGTGGTGGGTGACGTGAACAGCACCTTGGCCGCAGCGCTTACGGCGAACAAGATGGGTATCCGGCTTGTGCACTTGGAGAGCGGGCTGCGTAGCCGGGACATGGGCATGCCCGAAGAGATCAACAGGATCCTCACCGACCGCATCACCGACGCGTTCCTGGTCACGGAACAAAGCGGCATCGATAACTTGATCGCTGAAGGCGTCGAGGCCGATCGCATCCATTTTACCGGCAACACGATGATCGATGCGCTGGTGGCGTTCGACGACCGGATCCAAGCATCATCGGTGTTGGGCGAATTGGGGCTCGGGAACGGCGGTCACGTGCTCATGACCATCCATCGCCCGGCTACAGTGGACGACCGCGATGGCCTGAAGCGATTGGTGGATCTCGTGGCGACCGTCGCGGCCGATCATCCCGTTGTATTCCCGGTACATCCGCGGACCATGGGAAATCTGGAGCGGTTCGGTCTTTACGATACGCTGGTGAATATCAAGGGCGTCCATCTGAGCGGTCCAATGGACTACTTCTCCTTCCAGAAGCTGGTCGCCACATGTGCATTCGTGATCACGGATAGTGGCGGTATCCAGGAGGAGACTACGTTCCGGCGGATCCCCTGCCTGACCGTTCGGCCGAATACGGAACGGCCGGTTACGGTGACGGAAGGGACCAATGAACTGATCACCTTCGACCTTGACGCCCTGCGTGCTGCCATCGAACGCATCCACGGCGGACGCTTCAAACAGGGGCGTATCCCGCATCTTTGGGACGGCCATTCCACCGAACGGGTGTTCGATGCTTTGGACCGTATCCCTTGATACTCTATCTCACTTACAACGATCAGCCCTCCGGGGTCTACTGGAGCCAGGTCACCGATGTGGTGGACCACCTGAACGGTTTGGACGATGTCCGGGTCAGGCTCGTCGCATTCGTCAGTATCCGGGGTTTCGGCAGCACGAGGCGCGCCATCAAACAGCGTTCGCCGAAAGCTGTCGTGGTCCCGATGGTCCCGCAGATGCGTCGCTGGAAATGGAATACGTTCCTCCTGGGTGTCGTATGCCTGCTGCTTCGTCCTTCGGGCGTGGTTGCACGCGGCGTATTCGCGACATGGATGGCCTTGCGTGTAAGGGATCTCGGTCTTGTCGAGCGCGTTTGTTTCGATGGCCGCGGTGCGTATGCCGCGGAATGGGAGGAATACCGGTTGATCGATGATGATGCCCTGATCGCTCAGTTCCGGCCCTTGGAGCAGCGTTCCGTGTGCGATGCGGACTTCAGGCTCGCGGTCAGCGCATCACTCGTCCAGCATTGGCGTGAGCGGTACGGATATGTCGGTGAGGAGCACATCGTGGTGCCGTGCACCTTGGGCACCCACATGGGCGAGCAGGAGGATCTGGTCTTCGCAAGCGATCGGGCAGGTACGCCATACGGTCCAACGGACATCGTCCTTGTCTATAGCGGCAGTACGGCCGGCTGGCAATCCTTCGAACTACTCTCGTCCTTCCTCACGGAGCTGTTGGGTCCCAAGCCCGAGATGAAGGTCCTGTTCCTCTCCAAGCCGGATCCGAACAACGCGATGCTCAAGGAACGGTTCCCCGGCCAGGTGTCGGTGAAATGGCTTGCACCGGAGGATGTAGCACGGTGGCTTCGGGCGTGTGACCATGGCATCATGTTGCGCGAGGAGACGTTGACCAACAGGGTCGCCTCACCGACCAAGTTCGCTGAGTACCTGTCAGCCGGGCTTCCGGTCGTCATTTCGCCGAATTTGGGGGATTTCAGCGGGCTGGTCGAACAGGAACACCTGGGTTCCGTTTACCGTCCCGGAACGGGGACTCTGCGATTGGGCAGGACCAACGACAGCGAACGGCAGCGTTTGTCCCGCTTTGCCATCCGGTATTTCACCAAGGAGGCCTTCGACCCGGCCTACATGCGATTGCTCGAAGCGCTTGTGCCGGGGCGTGTTCAGCGTTGACCCGTACTTTCGCGGTCCATGGCAAAAAGGAGGACCACCATCATTACCGGCGGCGCAGGTTTCATCGGCTCGGCGCTGAGCCGGCATCTGCAGGGCAACGGTCACGATATCCACGTATTGGACAACCTCTCCTTCGGGAAACGTGCGCTGGCGGGAGTGGACGATGATCATTTCCACCTCGTTGACATCCGGGACCGTGAAGCCACGTCGGAATTGGTCGGCCGCATCCGTCCGGAGTGTGTGCTACACTTGGCCGCTGTGCATTTCATTCCATACTGCAACGAGCATCCCGTGGAGGCCGCCGAGATCAACATCAGCGGAACGATAAATGTCCTTGATGCTTGTGAACGGTCCGGCAGCGTGCACCAGGTGTTCGTCGCAAGCACGGCAGCCGTCTATCCGATCGCTGATGGTGCGATGGCGGAAGACCATCCGACCGGCCCCATGGACATCTATGGCATTACGAAACTGGCCACGGAAAAGCTCGTGAGCGAATTCCATTTGCGCACCGGGATCGCCACGATCATCGGGCGTTTCTTCAACGCGTTCGGACCCAACGAGACCAATCCGCATTTGATCCCGGAGATCCAACGACAGATCCTGGCGGGTGCGCGTACGCTGAAGCTGGGGAACCTTGATCCGAAACGCGACTTCATCCACACCGAGGACATGAGCAGGGCCATGGGAGCATTGCTCGACGCGCACGATGCCGGGCATGATACGTTCAACATCGGCCGTGGGATCGAATACAGTGTGCGTGAGATAGTGGAGGCGTTCGAGCGGCAGTTGGGCGAAGAACTGACCATCCAAGTGGACCCAGCTCGGGTGCGGAAGGTGGAGCGGATGCACCTCTTGGCCGATGTGGAGAAACTGAAGCGAAAGACCGGATGGGAGCCTCGATGGGGTATCGATGAGGGTGTGGCCACGCTGCTGAAGGAGCAGGTCGTCCTGTGAGCACATGATCCGTGTAGTCCTCTGCACAGATGGGGTCTTTCCCGAGGCGATGGGCGGCATGCAGCGCCATTCGCGCCTCTTGGCCGAGCATCTCGCGCGCACCGGAGCGGTGGACCTTACGGTCATCCATCCGCATGCACCGGGTCTGTTCGATCCCGTCCTGGGTATCCACGAGGTCTGCATTCCCAACATCGATACCGATAAGTTCTATCTAAGGGAGCTTTGGCGCTATAGCGGTCGTGTTGCCGAAGAACTGGACCGTCTGGAAGCGGATGTCATCCTCTCCCAGGGTTTCAGCGTCTGGAAGGACGCCCAACGGTTCAGCGATCGCTTGATCGTCCACCCCCATGGGTTGGAGATGTACCAAGGACTCACAGCGCGCGAAAGGGTGATGGGAATTCCATTCCGCATCGTGTTGCGGCGCATCGTACGCCGGGCCCGCGTCGTTGTTTCCTTGGGAGGTCGTCTTACGACCATCTTGGATGGGATCACCAACGGATCGCGCTGCACCGTTGTGACCCTACCCAATGCAGTGGACGTACCAACGGACCCGACAGTTTACGTTCCTTCTTCACCGTTGCGGTTCCTGTTCGTTGGGCGGTTCGCATTCAACAAGGGGCTCGATGTTCTGATGACCGTTGCACGCCGCCTGGCAGCCGAAGGCCGTTCGTCGGAATACCACTTCGACCTGGCCGGTGCAGGACCGCTTCTGGCCTCCTATCAGGCCATGGGGCTGCCGGACAATGTGTCCTTGCTTGGCCGCGTGGAGGACGATCGCTTGTTCCAGCTCTACAGTGGATGCGACGCATTCTTGTTGCCCACCCGCTTCGAGGGAATGCCCACCGTGGTGCTCGAGGCCATGGGTCGTTCACGACCGGTGATGGTCAGTGATGTCGGTGCCACTGCGGAGTTGGTGGATGCCAGCAATGGCTACCTCCTCCGTAAAGGCGACGCCGAGGATCTGTACGCGCGCATTCGCGAGTTCGGATCACGTTCCCCGGAGCAACGGGCCGAAATGGGAAGGTCGTCGTGGCAAAAGGCCCGCGAGCGGTTCGACTGGACCGTTGTCACCCCGGGGTTCGTCCGGCTGTTCAAGGACATTGCCGGGAACAAGTAGATCGTTCGCGAATACTTCAGCGCGTGCTGCAGCAGCGGAAGGCGCGATCGGCGCTTCCGGAGGCCAGCGCGTTACCGGCGGACATGCATTGGCCTGACGCACCGACGATGCGCACGCTGTTGTCCTCGTTGGAACTGTTGTTCGTCCATTCCCAGCCGTCGGTCATTTGAAGAAGCCCGAGTTCCGTAGCGCGTTCGCAGGCCGCATAGAATTCCCCCCAACGGCAAAGCCGCAGCCCGTCGGCATGGCATTCCAGTGCAGCATCGAAGAAGTTTTTCGGTGCGCGTTGCGTGGTTTCCATGCAGAACTGCCGGTTCACGGGGACCGAACCGGTGGCACAGGTCCGAGGCAGATCGGCCGTTCCGTTCAAGACCCTGAACGCGGATCCATCGAAGACCAAGGAAAGCAAAAGTCCTTCAGCGAGATCCGTTCCCTCCAGCGCGTTCCCGTCGGCGAGAAGGACCGGGTAGGGTCCGCTCGAGTTCAACAGAAGGGTGATGCCTCCGGGGAGGGCCAGCGGAGCGCGGACCACCACATGCGTACCCGGCTGGGGGGCGTTCAACGCAGGCAGGACCACGGTCCACGTATTTCCGGTGACCGGACCGGCAACGCGGTATTGTCCTGGTCCTTCCGTGCCGGCCGTTTGCAGTTCCGTATCGTCCTGCGGAGCCTCGAGACCGATCACCTGTCGCTGGGTATCGGTACTGCCCGTGAGTATCACGGACCGGTCGATGATCACTTGGGCATGTCCAGCGGTGACCAGCAACAGTAGAGGGATCAAGGAGGCGTTCCTCATCGGGGGTGATAACAGCAGCGTGCATCCCCTGTGAAGATCGGAATGCCGTTGGTGGAACGTTCGCTCATGCACGTGGAGCGGCCGACCTGGTTCGCGGTGTGGGTGTGGTTCGCACTATCATCGATCCATTCCCATTCGTCGAAAAGACCGCTCATCTGCGCCCCCAAAAGGGTGCAGCCCAGGAAGTACTCGTCCCATGTGCAGAGTTTTCCCCCCTTGTCGGAACAGTGGTCCATCGCAGCGTAGTAACCGAGACCGGCAACCGCCTCTGCGTCGATGCAAGCGTAGGTTCCCAACGGTAACGAACCAGGGGGGCAGGCATCCTTCGGGGCGATCACCAGGATCCAGCTGTTGTTCGCGAAGATCACTTCGAACATGCTGCCGACGCGAAGTGTGCCATAGGCCAGCGGCAAGCCGTCCGTACGCACCAACGGCATGGCGGCCAGCCCATCGGCCCGCAACCAAGTGGCTCCTGTGTTCGATGCGGTGCTCACGAATCGCAGCAACTGTCCATTGCGATAGGAACTGACAGGCGGTTGCGATCCCAGTTCCAGGGTATCACCGACGAGTATTGCACTGGCCCAGTGCAGTTGACCGCTGGCGGCAACGGAGAGGGTGATGGCGGCATCGTCAGTGAGGGGTTCCGCTGTTCCGGCAACACCGCGCTGTCCGGCACTGCCGGTGGAACGGATGGGGCCTGTTACCTCGATCTGTGCGTTGAGCAACAGGGACAGACCGATCCCGGTATATGTCAACACCCATCTCAACGTGTGGCGCAACACCGTGCGTGGAATAGGTTGTATGGGGAACTCTGGCCACCGTAGGTGCATCCGGTCCCGGGAACATCGTTCTCGCCATCATTGAGAGCCCCGAGCAGCTTGGCACCATCGGTGTTGTTCGCTGCATCATCCACCCACTCCGCAGCGATCACGGTCCCGAGAAAACCGGGCATACTGCGACAGGCATAGGCCCACTCGTTGATCGAACAAAGCCGTGCATTCATGGCTGCGCAGGCCGATATGGCACCGTAGAAGGAGTTCACCGCAAGGGGTTGGTCGCTGACGCAATAGGACCCGTTCACAGCGCTGAATCCGCTCGGGCAGTTCAAATAGGTCCTGTTGAGCAATTGGAAGTAGGTCCCGTCATAGATCAAGCGGACCGGAATACCGGGTCGCAGGTCGGCGCTGTCCAAAGCTTGGTCGCCGTTCTTGACGATCAATCGCGGACCAAGTCCGTTGAGGTCCAAGGTGGCGGTGGCCTGGTTGGTCACCGTCGGCACCACGGTGATCAGGAAGCCTGCAGGGTAAGAAGTGAGCGCTGGGGTAAGGGTTCCGGTCATGGAGGCGGACCCGGTCAAGACGGTGTAGTCCATTGCGGTGGACCGCGAGGCATCCGCGCTCACTGCCGCATCCGTAGTCATGGGGTCGGCAAGTCCGCGGATCTGCCGGTCCTCGGCTGCGGTCCCCGTCAATTGGATCGGCACCGGAATGTCCAGCTGGGCTATCCCGGTCCCGTGCAACGTGATCGCAAAGCACCAACAGCTGATCCAACGCGCTACCGATGCATTGGTCCTGTGCAATGCAGGATACCTCATGCGATGGAAGACGGCGGCGCACCCACCGGGGCCGGATGACGGCACCCTGGCATCCAATTCTTCACCGGCTATAGCAACAGTGGAAAGCACGGTCTATGGAATTCGTCGCAAAACCATTCCCGGCAGAAAGACAACTATTGAGGCCCACCACCCGTGCACAGCCATTTTCGTTGGATGCATCGCCCGTCCATTCCCAATTGTCCGATGCTCCAAGGATCTCGCCGGGAACGCTTGCCTGGCAGAAAACGATGAACTCTCCCCAGGTGCACAGCCGCATACCCTGATCCCCACATGTGAGAACTGCTTCGAAGAAATCGGACGCGGGATGTTCGATCCGCTCAACACAGAATTCATCATTCACGCCGTACATACCCTCCGGACATGGACGCCGGGTGCGCACAGCGCCGTTCATGACCTGGAAGGCTTCACCATCAAAGACCAAGGAAAGGGCGGTGCCTTCCGGGATGGAAGGTCCGGTCACAGGTTCGGCCGCGTTGTTCTCGAGGGCGAAAGGTCCATTGCCATTGAAGGATATCAGCACTTCTCCGGGCGTCCGGGC
>DEQO01000147.1 GCA_002360495.1 Flavobacteriales bacterium UBA3364 | reverse complement strand
ACGAACTAAGCACACCGATGAAACGGCCCAACTGTTCATCGCTGTCACCGGCTTCCTCCAACGACAGGCGCATGGCCTTGGGAAGATCCTCGAAGAAGGTCTTCTCCGGGTCCGTGGCTTGTTTGATTGCTTCTCGAAGGTCTTTCGCTTCCGGTCCGATGCGGTCGGTGCTTTGGGCGTAGGGCGAGAGATTGCGGTAGAACGACAGGAAGGGCCGCGTGATGTCGATCAAATCGCCATTGGTAAGATGTTCCACCTCTTCCTTGCCAAGGAACGCCTTGTAACGTTTGAAAAGCCTCTGCCGAACCTTGTCGAGCGCGAACGCCTTCACTTGGAATTCTCGTGGTTGGCGGGTCATCATGTAGAGGACCGGGCCGGTCAGTTGGGGGATGAAGGCATCGTTCTGATAGAGCGCATAGTCCCCGCGCTTTACGAAGAGAAACAGGGGTACCCAGAGTTCCACCAAGCCATACTTCAGCTTGAAGGGCCGCTCGCCCAGTCGCTCCATCAGTTCAGATATGTCCTTGCGGCCATGCTTGCTTTCGGTGAGAAAGCGCTCGCACTCCTGCCATACCGCCATGAACGAACTGTCGGTGTCCGGTGGGAACAAGTCGTACCCGTCGGTACCCTTGCGATGCATTCCGTTCTCCTTCAGCAGGGTGGTGTAGATGGCCCGCTCCGCAGGGAACTCATCCCCAACGAAACCAAGCTCCTCTTTGTCCCAGTCCTCACAGATGTGCTCGAAAAGCGCCTTGCGTGCCGTGGATGCGGAGGGCGAAACACTCTCCCGGTTGACGAGCTCGTTCCTGAAAGTGGGTGCGGATGGATACGCCACATCAATGGTCCTGGAAAGTAGCTGATTGAACGATCGGACATCTTTCACAGGCTGTTGTTCGCCGCGATGCACCCATTGCACGGTATCTTGAGAGAATAGCGCATCGTGGATGTAGTGGTCCAGCAGATTCACATGATGCTGACGTATCGTGCGCAACTCCTTAACTGCGACCTTGTCATCCTCGTTTTCGGCGATCACCTGTTGGGTGCGCTCGATGTTCAGGAGCGTTTCAATGATCACATCCGTGTTCTTGACATGCCCATAGACGATGGCTTCTTCCGCCTCCAATGATGCCTTCTTCAATGACGCCAACGACTGCTTGCCGTTCAACACGAGATTGATGATGCCGTCAACCTCCGCCTTGGGTTTCTCGTGGAGAAGTGGGGTATGGCTCAGTCGGAACTCAAAGATCCGTGGCGACCCTTTCCGATAGGTGACCTCTTTGGCGGCCACGTATTTATGTCGGAAGTGTGGCGCGAGCTTGAGCACGACGTCACCAATGGCTTCCACGCGCGACTCGGCTTTCCTCAACTCGCTATCAAGGTCAAGATCGGTGCCCTCTTGCAATTTGTATGAGCCACGGTGCTTCACGAACAAGAGGATCTTGCGTGCGGTAAGTTCCTTCAGCTTATTGTCCAGTGCCTGCCCGCCATAAAGGGAACCCAAGTATGTACTTATGAACCTTCCATCGATTGCAGCACCGCGACTGCCCACGAGTTGTAGCAGACCAATGGTCTTCACGATGTCCATGTAGGCCGAGCGATCCTTCGCGGCATCGACTTCCACGCGCTCCATGGCCGACCAGATCATTTCCCACTGCCTCCGGTGAGGGTTGAAGGAGCCGCGCAGGAAACTGTAGAATTCACTGTTCAAATGGTCGAATACATCGGGCAGTCCGAACGCTGATGCGCCCTTGCGCAAACGGACCCCACGGGCCTCCAGGAAGGTGAACAAAGACCGCTCGTTCTGGCCGTACATCTGAAGCCCTTTCGTGAGCGCATGCGTGGCGATGATATCAAGCGGGTAAAGCCGGGTCAGTTCCTCCTTGCTCCACGTTGCCTTGTGGTCCTCGAACAAGGTGTGCTTCTCCGCCAGTTTCGCGATGGCCCCGAGATCCAAACCCTTCGGTACGGCCTGCTTATCTTTTGATAGCTGGCCAGCGGCGAGGTGGATCAAATGCTCGATGGGCTCATTGAACGGCAGTTCGCGCAGACGGCCTTGCACCTTGCGCCATTCCATGCGCTGGGCCGAGGAGATAGTTCCGCCATAAGCATCAATGCTCTGATGTAGCGTAACGATTAATGTAATCTGGCGGTCGGGCTTGTTTGCGAACTCAGCAAGCTGCTGGATGAAGAACATCTCCCGTTCTGGATCGTGCTTGGCCGCATGTTCTAGGAACTTGCCGAACTCGTCGATAATCAGATACACATGTCCCGCCTTCTCGTACCGCTCATGGATAGCGTCGAAGGTCTGCTGATAGGTGGGCTGCTTGCTTTTGACCTCGAAATGTTCCGCCAGGAAGGAGAGCAGCGAACGGTATTCACCAACGAGGCTGATAACCTTCGGCTGCTTCTTCTCCGGTTTGATGGCGAAGTGCTTCGCCTTGCCGGTAAGTGCATTGGCGAAGGCAAGCAGGAAGGCCGACTTGCCCGTGCCATAGGAACCGATCAGCTGGAAGGAGTGGATGCCGTTCTGCTCACCGGCCAGAATCTCGTTGGCCACACGCTGCGCATTCGGCGTTTCGATGTAACCGAAATCCTCGCCTTCATCGCGTAGGACGTTGATGGAAGGAGAGAACTTAGCGCGCATAGTAGTTGTTGAGAATGGCCCAACGGTCCAGGCGTGTCTTCGTGAATTGAAGCTCCACCACGCTGGCTTCGCGTGACACGGTGATACTCTTGTCCAGAGTTCTCAGCTCAGACAAAAGCTCATAGAGCCCGTCCTTGTCCAGCGCGAAGGTCTTCCCGATTGGATCCATGAGCGTGTTCAGGTTGAACGATCGCCCTTCGGGGAAGGAATCAAGGATGGCATAGAGCAGTATCGGCAATGGCAATGAGGGCCGCTTCTTGCGTTCGATGTAGTACACTTTCCTTTCCTTACGTTTCGCGTCCTCCTCGGCCTCCACCTTGGCCACGCTCACCAGTTCAAGATCGGCCAGTAACCCAGAGAGGTCGTCGATTTCACCACTCTCCTTACCATGGTAGTTCCGCAAGAACACACTGAAATCCTTCTCCAAGGTGGTTTCCTTGACTTTCCCCTTTTCCGAGAGGACGAAATCGGAATAAGTCTTCGCATTGAACTCGGGATTCCGGTCCCGGAGGTCCTTGAAGATGATCCGAGCGATGGAGGCATGCCCCGTCTTGACCAGTTGATAGTGGAGCAGCCAAAGCGAACCTATGTCCTCCAGGAACGGGTCCCACCCCTTGTCGTCGAGCAGGTGATGAGCCAGATCGGAAAGATTGTTGTTCTCATCGGCCATCTCGAACGCGCGCATCCAGAACCGGATGGCGGTGACCATGTTCTTACCTACGCCAAGATGCGCGACCGCATCGTCGGCCGTGAAACTGCGCTCTTCTTTCAGAAAGTCGTAGCCTTTCTTCAACCAGAACTGGCGGCAATGGAATGTTTCGTGGCCGGAAAAATTCAGAGGCTCTGACATGGCTTTACCGCCGCCAGAAGCGGCGGCGGTGAAGTTAGAGCGAGAGAACTGATTAAAAGGGCTCGTGCCCCCTCTTCGGTTGATGGATTGTGAGCATTGGCGTGGGGTGCAATTTGTGAGGAACGTACAAGCCACCTGGTCCCAGAAAGGCGAAGCGGATTCGTGCAAACAAGAGTCGACCGTAGAACGTCCCGCATGACCAAAATCATGGCCCGGACAAGGCCATATTATACCGGAGTGCACCAACATCCGATCAAAGCCCGATGGACGGATCATGGATCACCAAGCGCCGTGGTCCTGATGAAATGCGGATTCGGGGGCCAAGAGCAGTCCGTACAGTTAGGGCCTTCATTAGGGGGCCTAAACAGGCGTATCATAAATAAGCCCTAGAACAAGGTCGCTCTCCGCTACAGGGCAGGGCGGCTCAGATTTTTCCCCCAAATTTTTCACCAGTTGATCTCAACCCATGTCACTCCGAAGTGACCGACCTTTTGAGAGGAACAACTCTGCGGCGATGCACTCCACGGCTGATTTCCTCAAGCTCCTTGGACTACTCACGACGGGAAGCCTGATCGCTCTTGGATGCGTTGCATTCCTGACCAAGCACATCATCCAACGCTGGATCGATCGTACTTTCAACGTGAAAGTGAAGGAGATCGACCACCAGCGAGCTCAGGTCACGTTCTCCTCACTACATGTCAGCCGCGCTGAAGCCATTCGTTTGATCTACCATCGTCTCCTTGACTTCAAACAAGCTGCGCTCCTTTGCGTGAACAAAGCGAGCTTGGATGATGGCCAGGGTGGTGAGCGATTCACCACCACGTATGATCTGGGGGTGGATATTCACAACTTGGTTGAACGCGAATTCATCTACCTCGATCAAGAGACATGTGATGTCGTGCTCAAAGTGGTCCACAGTACGATCAAGTGTTCATGTCGATGCAAGTAGGGCCGGTGTTCCAGTTGCTGAGGAGCACTACCACACAAAGCTGGAGCGGTCACGAGAGATCATCATGAAGGCAACCGCAGCACTGAACAAGCCGCAGGATCAGTTCAGAAGGATCTTAGGGGTGGACTGAGACCAAGCAAGATCTCGTTCAGCTCTCTGTTCCACAGGTGTGCAGCGCCCCTCTTGCGGTTGCCTGGCAACCATCCTTATCCGTGACTTCGGGACCTTTCTGCCTGTCCATGAGATGGAAAGGGGTAGAAAACGACGATAGCAGCTTGTTACAGAGCGGCTTGCGGCCATGCCACGCATCGACCTGTATCAGCCGTAGCCTCTTTCAACCCACGACAACCACCATCTGAGGTCTTGGGAGGGCGAAATCCATGGTTCTCCGACCAAAATTCTGCCCAACGGCGAACATGAACCTCCTGAAATGCAACAGGGGCGGGCAAAATGCCCACCCCTGTAGTAGCCCGTAGGGGAATCGAACCCCTGTTTCATCCGTGAAAGGGACGCGTCCTAACCCCTAGACGAACGGGCCACAATGTCAATTCCCCGATGAGGGTCCTTGATAAGGGATCGCAAATGTAAACACCTTCGGGAAATACGCGCAATTCTCAGCTGGGATCGTCCACATCGGCCTGGAACCGGAAGCCAAGGCGCTTGCCGGTGCTGATCTGCAGATTGGCGTTGAGCTCGTTCATTTCGCTCACCGTCACCTGGTTCACCTGGTCGTAGGGCGGCGCCAGCAGATCGAATTCCAGCACGTAGATCACCACGGAATGAAGCACATCCTTCAGCCGCGCCCTGTCCATCGTGTTCCCTTGGAGGTCGTTGTAGAGGAATCCCAACTGGCGCTTCCCCTGCACGAAGAAGTGGCCCTCTTTGTTCAGGAAGATGCGGGCAACGAGATAGCCGAGATCCCGCTCCCGATTGAACTTGAAGGAGTCGCTGAGGAAGTTGTAGACGTTCACAACGCCGAAGTAGCCCCGCATTTCATCATCCTCCAGGTAGCTGGTCTTCCACAGACTGTGGCTTTGGTCCAGCTTGAACACGTTGGTGTGCATCTGGAAGATGATCACATCACCCGCCACCTTCAATTCACCGGCCAACGACCCCTTGTCCGTGAAGGCCACGGCGAGCCGTTCATCCTTCTGCGTCACCTCCTTCTCCAGATCCTCCGCGATCTCCTTGAGCACTTCCTTCATCAGCTCGAAGAGTTCCACCGTTGCGCGGTAGACATCCTGCTTCATGGCGGACTTGGTGCGCAGGGCCTTCACGATCAGGTCGCGCGGCGAAGGGACCGGGGGTGTGGCTTTCTTGCTCATCAGTAGGCGCGGGCGAAGATCACCCGTTGGTTGCTGGGTGCGCCGGTGACCATGCAGCGACCGGGCGAACGATCCCCGTTCAAAGGAATGCAGCGGATGGTCGCCTTGGTATCTTGTTTCACTTTTTCCTCGGTGGCCGCAGTACCATCCCAATGGGCAAGGATAAAACCGCCCTCCTCGATCGCCTCCTTGAACTCGTCGTAACTGTCCACAACTCGCGTATACCGCTCGCGAAGCGCCAGGGCCTTCTGGTAGAGGTTGCTCTGGATCGCCGTGAGCAGGTGTTCAACTTTCTCGCCAAGGTCCACGGTCTGCATCACCTGCTTCTCCAAGGTATCCCGGCGGGCCACTTCCACCGTGCCGTTCTCCATATCGCGCGGGCCGATGGCGATACGCACCGGATAGCCCTTGAATTCGTATTCGGCGAATTTCCAACCCGGTTTCTTCTGGTCGTCGTCGTCGAACTTCACGGTGATGCCACGCCCACGCAGATCGGCCATGATGGGCGCGAAATAGACCCTGATGGCCTCCATTTGTTCGGCGTTCTTGGCGATGGGCACGACCGCCACCTGCACCGGGGCCAATTTCGGCGGCACGACCAGCCCTTGATCATCGCTATGGGTCATGATCAGGGCACCCATGAGGCGGGTGCTGACACCCCAGCTGCTCGCCCAGACGTGTTCCTGCTTGTTCTCCCTGTTGGTGAAGACCACATCGAAGGCCTTGGCGAAATTCTGCCCCAAGAAGTGGGAGGTTCCGGCCTGGAGCGCCTTTCCATCCTGCATCATGGCCTCGATGCAATACGTTTCCTCCGCCCCGGCGAAACGTTCACTTGCCGTCTTAATGCCCTTGATAACGGGAATGGCGAGCCATTCCTCCGCAAACGTCGCATAAACGTCGAGCATTCGTTCACTCTCCTCAATGGCCTCCGCTTTTGTGGCATGCGCCGTATGCCCCTCCTGCCACAGGAACTCCGCTGTGCGCAGGAACAGGCGGGTCCGCATCTCCCAACGGACCACATTGGCCCATTGGTTGATCAGCAACGGCAGGTCCCGATAGCTCTTCACCCATCCCCGGTAGGTGTTCCAAATGATGGTCTCGCTCGTGGGGCGAACAATGAGCTCCTCTTCCAGCCTGGCATCGGGATCGACGACAACGCCATGAACGGGATCGCTTTTCAAACGATAATGCGTCACCACCGCGCACTCTTTGGCGAATCCTTCGACATGGCTGGCCTCTTTCGCCAGGTAGCTCTTCGGGATGAACAGCGGGAAGTAGGCGTTCACATGGCCAGTGTCCTTGAACATGCGGTCCAAAGCACCTTGCATCTTCTCCCAGATGGAATAGCCGTGCGGTTTGATGACCATGCAACCCCGGACATCGCTGTGCTCGGCAAGGTCCGCCTTGAGGACCAGGTCGTTGTACCACTGGGCATAGTCGTCCGCCCGTTTCGTCAGAAGATCAGCCATACCCCTTTTCTTGGTATTATTTTTGTTCGTGGAGAGGCGGCTAAAGTAAACAACACAAAAGGGGCTTTCCGGCGTTATCCAAGGAGACCCCATCATCGCCATGAGCACAACCTCCCGGCCCCTCGCCTACCTAGCGGCCCTTTGCCTGCTGGCGACGTCATGCGCGACCATGCAACCCACGGCCGACGTGCGCGATGATGTCTACTTCCTGCCCTCCATGGAGCCCGTGACGGCTTCGGTGGTTCCCATGGATCACGCTCAGGACGGAATTCCTGCAGAACAGCCAACGGACGACTACTTCGATGCCGCCACCTCGAACGAGTTGGAAGCCGATCGATCCTACTACGACATGACCTACAACGATCCGTACTACTACAATTACGGCCGTTTCGGGTTCGACGCCGGCATATCAGGCTACCAGACCGGATGGAACGGACCGGGCTGGGGAATGAGCATGGGCTACGGATATGGCAGTGGGAACTGTTGGGGCAGCGGTTACGGTACCAGCATGGCGTGGAGTGTCGGTTGGAACAGCAACTACTACAACCCGTACGGCCCGTACTCCTCTTTCGGTACATGTGATCCATACTATTCCGGATACAACTGCTACGGGTACAATGGAGGATACGGGTACGGCAACTACCAAGGGCCATACGGTAGCTGCTATGCGTGCTACACCCCGGTGATCGTGGGCGGCACCAGCAACGTGGTGGTCGGGCATCGTCCTTCCATGGGTTCCGGTGGAGGAATGCGCACCTCGCCGGGCACTTCGCGGACAACATTGCGTGACCCGATCCGGCTGGCCCCTACCCCGGCGGATACGCAACGCGCGAGGGTCGGGGAACGCAAGAACACCGGCCTGGACCACGCACGGGACCAGCGCATGAACGATCCTGCCCGCAGGACCACTGTTCAACCGAACACGGGGAAACCGAACCGGTCCAATACCACGCGTACCTCTGAACGCACATCGGACCCCGGCCGTTCCAATGGTGGAGGGAGTTCAGCTCCATCCCGCTCAGGTGGCGGAGGGAGTGGTGGAACGCGGACCAGTCCGAGCCGTCGCTGATCGTTCATGGGAACCTTGTTGAGCAGCACTGTGCTCCGGATCGGCAGCACGCTTGTAGTAACCTGCCTCCGTCTCGCAGCCCTGGCACAGAACGAGGACGATGCGCTGCGTTCGAGCACCAATACCCTTGGAGGAACGGCACGCAGTATCGGTGTGGCCAATGCGTTCGGGGCCTTAGGGGCGGACGGGGCGGTCATTTCAATGAACCCGGCAGGTCTCGGATTGTTCCGGACCAGTGAAATTTCCCTGACACCGGGCTTTGAAGTGAACGGGGTCAAGAGCCTGTACTACGGTACTTCAGCATCGGACACCAGGTCGCGCTTCTACATCGGCAATATGCTCCTGGCGATCAACTCGCCCTCGCAGAGCGGGAGCAATTGGCGGAGCAGCACTTTCGGTGTGGCTTACGATCGCACTGCCACCCACCACTGGGCCCGACAAGCGATCGGTGATCGTGTAGGGTCGTCCATCCTCGACGATCTCGCATCGCAGGCAGCCGGGATCTTGCCCGACAGCCTGTACAACGCACTTCCCTTCACTTCCGGGCTGGCCTATGATACGTACGGCATCAACCCCAATGATACCCTGGGGACCAGCTACTCGGCCGCCCTTCCCGACGGCGCTGATGTCAGGCAGATCCATACGATCGATTCCCGAGGGGCGAACAACACGACGTCCTTCTTCTACAGCGCGAATTGGATGGACCAGGTCTACATCGGTCTATCGCTCGGCCTCGTGGGGCATCGTTACACGCGTACCACGACACATACCGAGACCACGATCGATGAGGCCATCGACCTTAAGGATGTGACCTACAAGGAAGATCTTACCACGACGGGTAATGGTATCGATGTGAAGGCGGGTGTGATCTGGCGTATGAGCGATCGGTTCCGCACCGGTGTTGCGTTCCACAGTCCACAGTGGACACAATTGAACGATGAATACGTCACCTTGGTCTCGACCAATTTCCGAACTGCGGATGACCAGGGGCGCACGAGCTACTCCTCCACTTCACCGGAAGGCGTGTTCAACTACCGGGTACAGACGCCATGGCGTACGGTGCTAAGTGCCGCTTACATCGCCGGTGGACATGGGCTGGTGAGCGTTGATTACGAGTATGTGGACTATGGCAACGCCCGTCTCAAGCCCAGCGACAAGTTGGTGGATCCGTACGACTTCGCCGCTGAGAACGATGTGATCAAGGACCGGTTCCGGGCTGTCCACAGCGTGCGTGTGGGGACCGAATGGCGCAACGGGAATTGGTACTTCCGAGCGGGTTGGGGCTTCGTTCCCGACCCCTATGAAAAGAGCGACCCGCGCCATGGCCAAGCCCAACGGACCTACGCGGGTGGTGTCGGCTACCGGACGGATCATCTGGGCATCGACCTGGGCATGAACTACGTTCAGAGTTCCACGAACTACTACCAATACGACCCCGCATTGGTAGCCACGACGAACGAAGTGCGCTCCACGGTGCGCTCGTTGGTGACAGTAAGCCTGAGACCATAGCGGGAACCGGGACCCTCAAGCCCTTTTTGCAGGGACCGACGACCGCTACGCTGGTGTCCTGGACGCTCCGGACAAGGGAAAGGCCCCGGTATCCCGAGGCCTTCCAAGATCCTACCGATCGGTATTACTTACCGCTCTTGACGCGCTCCACTACGTAATCGTCCACGAGGATGCGGCCGCAGTGCTCACACACGATGATCTTCTTGTGGCTGCTGATGTCGAGCTGGCGTTGGGGCGGGATGCTGTTGAAGCAACCACCGCAGCTACCACGCTCCACAGCCACCACACCGAGACCGTTACGGGCGTTGGTGCGGATCCGGCGGTAAGCGCTCAACAAACGCTCCTCGATGTGCTTGGAAGCGACCTCGCTCTTCTTGGCGAGTTCCTTCTCCTCCTTCTCGGTCTCGGCGATGATATCGTCCAGCTCCTTCCGCTTGATGTCAAGGTCCTTCTTGCGCTCATCGTGACGCGCCCTGCTCTCCTCCACAACCGACTTCTTCCCGTCGATCTGGGCCTTCGCCTCCTTGATACGCTTCTCCGCAAGTTGGATCTCCAGGTTCTGGAATTCCACCTCCTTGGTCAGCGAGTCGTATTCACGGTTGTTGCGCACCTTGGCCTGCTGGCCTTCGTACTTCTTGATCTGGCCTTTCGCATCCTTGATCAAGTTGTTCTTGTCGCTCACCTGTGCCTCCATCTCCGCAAGTTCGTCCTGGAGTTTCTTCATGCGGGTCTCCAAGCCGGCGACCTCGTCCTCCAGGTCCTGCACTTCAAGAGGCAGTTCCCCGCGTTGAACGCGGATCTTGTCCACCTGCGAATCGATGTGCTGCAAGCGGTAGAGTTCGACGAGCTTTTCGGCGACGGTGATCTCGGCTTTGCCAGCGGGTGCGGCCGGAGCCGGTTTGCTGCCATTGTCCGAAGCGGTCTTCACCTCTTTCTGCTTCACCGGAGCCTTCACGTCGGTCTTCGCCATGGGTCAATAATGGTATATGGGGTCCGTGACGATTTTCGTCAAACGGACGGCAAATGTAGGGAAAACTTCCCCTAACCTGCGCTGGATCAGGTCCATGGTGAACCGCTCACTACCGTAGTGCCCGATATCGGCCAGCAACAGCTTTCCGTCAGCATCGAAGAACTCGTGGTATTTGATGTCTCCCGTGAGGTAGGCATCGGCACCCATCGCTTTGGCCTTAGTGATGAGGAAAGCCCCTGACCCTCCGCAGACTGCGACCCGTTGGACAGGCCTCCCGAGCAATGCCGTGTGCCGTACGACCTTCAGCCCGAAAGCCGCCTTCGCCTGGGCTAGAAAGTCACTCTCGTTCAATGGCTTATCCATTTCTCCAACGAGGCCGGACCCAACACCCGGATGCTCGTTGGCCAACGGCACGAGATCATAGGCCACCTCCTCGTACGGATGTGCTTCGATCATGGCCGCGACAATGGACCGTTCCTGAGGAACATGGTAGATCACTTCGATCCGGACCTCCGATCCCGTGTGCCGTACACCGCGCTGGCCCACGTATGGGTCGGTGCCCTCGCCTGCCCGGAACGTGCCCTGCCCTTCCACATTGAAACTGCATTCATCGTATGCACCGATATGCCCGGCCCCGGCGGCGAAGAGTGCGATGCGCACGACCTCGGCATGTTCCTTCGGCACGAACACACCGAGTTTCCGCAATTGGCCCGGTTTGGCAGCCAGCACCCGGGTGTTCTTCAAACCCAATCGTTCGGCGATCTCCGCGTTCACCCCCGTAAGGACATTGTCCAGGTTCGTATGGATGGCGTACAGCGCGATGCCGTGCTTGATGGCGGCCAGGATGGTACGCTCCACATGGCCTTTGCCAGCAAGGCTCTTCAATCCACGGAAGATCACCGGGTGGTGGCTGACGATCAAGCCGCAACCGAGGTTGGCGGCTTCCTCCACCACCGCTTCGGTACAATCAAGGCATACCAGGGCCGAGTCCACTGCGGTTTCCGGATCGCCCACCTGTAGGCCGCAGTTGTCGTAATCCTCCTGTAGGGAACGCGGGGCCCAAGCCTCAAGGGCCGCCATGACTTCTTTGATGCGCATCTTCGCCGGGAATGATCGTTCCTGCAAAGAACGCGATGCTGCTCCGAAGGATCTTTTTCCGTCCGATCTCTGCCCTATATGGAGCGGCGCTCCTCCTTCGGCATGCGTTGTATGACAACGGGATCCTGAAGAGTGTTCGTCCCGATGTGCCCACCATCGCCATTGGAAACCTGGCATTGGGTGGAACGGGAAAGACACCGATGATGGAGCTGGTCCTGCGAACTCTGGCGGGTACGGGGATCGTTGCAACGCTCAGTCGCGGATATGGGAGAAAGGGGGATGACATCCATGAAGTCAACGCGGATGACACTGCGGAAAGCAGCGGAGATGAACCTTTACAGGTGAAAGTGAAATTCCCGGGTGTACGTGTGTTCGTCGGTGCCGACCGGCTGAAGGCCATCGCGACGATCCAACGCTCCATACCTGATCTACGAGCCGTTGTGCTGGACGATGCCTTACAGCATCGAAGGTTGAACGCAGGGTTGAACATCCTGCTTACCACCTGGCAGCGTCCGTATTGCGATGATGCTCTCCTCCCGGCGGGCCAGCTCCGCGACTTGTCCGTACGCGCTCGCGCTTCGCACATGGTGGTGGTGACGAAATGCCCTGCGCTACCAAAGGACGCCGAACAACAACGTTGGCGGCAACGGCTCGGGTTGACAGCGGAACAGCGGTTGTTCTTTGCCGGGATCCAATACGACGAGCCCAAACCGGTGGTCGGCACCGGAGCGTGGGCAGTGGACGGATCAGCACTACCCATTACCCAGTGCCTTTTGTTCACGGGGATCGCCGATCCCGCGCCGTTGGCGGAACACCTGCACGCCAGATCCGCAACCGTCCAGCACATCGCCTTTCCTGACCACCACACCTTCACCACTGCGGACCTGAACCGGCTGGCGGGCCTTTTTGGTAGCTTCGCGGCCGGTCCGAAAACGTTGATCACCACGGAGAAAGATGCCGCAAGGCTCCGGTCCGTGATCGGGGGTAGTCCGTTGGAAGGACTGCCGCTGGCGGTGATCGGTATGCGGACCGTGATCTTGAACGAACCCGAGCACTTCGCAGACCTCATCCGCCACCATGTTGCATCGCATCCAGCGCATCGCTGACCACCTGAAGAAGACCACCGGTTTCGCACCGGAAACAGGCATCATCCTGGGCACCGGCCTCAGTGGTCTGGGCAAGGAGATCGATGTGAAGCATGCGATCGCCTACAAGGACATCCCTGAATTTCCCGTGAGCACGGTGGAAGGCCATCCCGGCAAACTCCTCTTCGGCAACCTCGGTGGCAAACCCGTTGTGGCGATGCAAGGACGCTTCCACTTCTATGAAGGTTGGGACATGGGCGATGTGGTGCTTCCAGTGCGCGTCTTCAAATTCCTCGGCATCAAACGGCTTTTCGTGAGCAACGCTTGTGGCGGCACCAACCCCTCGTTCGAGACCGGCGACCTGATGATCCTGAACGATCACATCAACCTCTTCCCCAACCCCCTGATCGGGAAGAACATCGACGAACTCGGCCCGCGATTCCCTGACATGAGCGAGCCTTACGACCACGGCTTCATCGCGAAGGCGAAGGAGATCGCATCGAAGCACAAGATCCCCGTGCAGGTGGGTTGCTATGTCGGTCTCACCGGACCGACGCTGGAAACACCGGCCGAATACCGCTATGTCAGGAATATCGGTGGTGACGCTGTCGGCATGAGCACCGTGCCCGAAGTGATCGCTGCGCGACATATGGGCATCCCATGCTTCGCGATGAGCGTGATCACTGACATGGGTGTGGAGGGCCGGATCGAGAAAACGACACACGAGATGGTGCAACGTGTCGCGGAGAAGGCCGAACCGAAACTGACGTTGATCATGCGCGAACTGATCGCGAGCTGCTGATGAGCGGGAAGAAGGAAGTGGTGACAGGGACCGGTGCGCCGCATTGGAGCGAGACCTACGAACTGGTCGTCGGCCTCGAGGTGCATGCGCAACTGATCACGGAAAGCAAAGCATACAGCAGCGACCCCAACGCGTACGGCGATCATCCGAATACCAACGTGAGCGTGATCACCCTTGGTCATCCAGGTACGCTGCCCGTTGCGAACAAGAAGGTGGTCGAACTGGCCGTGAGGATGGGTCTTGCGACCAATTGCACCATCGCGGACCGGATGCATTACGCCCGGAAGAACTACTTCTATCCGGATCTGCCGAAGGGTTACCAGATCACACAGGACAAGACACCGATCTGTACGAACGGGTTCGTGGATATACCCGACACTCGCGACCATCCGCGTTCTTCCAGCCCCAAGACAGCGACGATGGAGGCAGGCATGACCCGGATCGGCATCACGCGCATCCATATGGAAGAGGATGCGGGAAAAAGCATCCACGATGTGGATCCGTTCAACACGCTCGTGGACTTGAACCGTGCGGGGGTACCGTTGATCGAGATCGTCAGCGAGCCCGACATCCGAAGCGCCCAGGAAGCGTACGATTACCTGGTGGAGATCCGACGCCTTGTCCGTTATCTGGACATCTGCGATGGCAACATGGAGGAAGGCAGTTTGCGGTGCGATGCGAACATCAGTCTTCGTCCTATCGGTTCGGGAACGTTCGGTACCCGGTGCGAAGTGAAGAACATGAACAGCTTCCGCAACGTGATGCGCGCCATCGAGTACGAAGCTCAGCGTCAAAGTGAGATCCTCGCCGCAGGAGGGACGATCAGCATGGAGACCCGCACCTTCGATGCCGGCAAGGGAAGCACCATCGGCATGCGCAGCAAGGAACTCGCGCACGACTATCGCTACTTCCCCGAACCCGATCTTCAACCGCTTACCGTAAGTGCGGCGGTGCAAGAGGCCATCCGCAAGGAAATGCCACCCCTACCGCGTGAGTTACGCGCGAAGTACACCGGCACTTACGGCCTGAGCGACTACGATGCCGCCATCCTGACCGATGACAAAGCGACCGCCTTGTACTACGAGGGCGTCATCGCACATACCGGCAACTACAAAGCCGCCGCCAACTGGGTGATGGGCGATGTCCGCAGCTGGGTCAACGAGCGCGGTCTGACCATGGCCGAATTCCCGATCAGCGCCGAACGACTTTCCGGACTGGTCCAATTGATCGATACGGGAAAGGTGAGCCACACCATCGCCAGCCAGAAGCTCTTCCCGATGATGCTGGAGGAGGTGACCTCGAGCGCTGCCGATCTCGCCACGAAGCACGATCTGCTACAAAGCACCGATGAGGGGTTGATCGAGTCGATCATGCATCAGGTCATGGCCACCTACCCCGACAAGGTCGAGGCCTACCGGAAGGGCAACAAAGGACTGCTCGGCCTCTTCATGGGCGAAGTGATGAAGGGTACCAAGGGCAAGGCCGACCCCAAACGCACGAACGAGGTGGTGCGTAACCTGTTGGAAAAAGCGAACGCATGAAACCGATGAACAGAACGTTCTTCTCCGCCGCGATCATCACCCTCCTCATCGCCTGCGGCGCATCCATGGGGGGACGAACCATCGACCTCCGTGTGGAAGGTGGAGGCGGCAGGACCGTCTACTTCAACCGCTTCGATGACAACCGTCCGGTCCGTGTGGATTCCGTGAAGCTGGACGACGGTGGATCGGGCACATTGAACATACTCCCCCTCCCCCTCGATTTCTACAGCCTGAACCTGGACAGCGAACAACTCATCGTTGCGATCGACAGCGCTGAGAGCCTTGTCGTGCAAGCGAAACTGGGCAGCTTCGCGACCCCGACCAGCATCACGGGCTCGAAGCACACGGAAGAGCTCCATCGATTCTATGTGGAGGCGAAGGCTTTTGATGAGGAACGTGAGAAGATCCGCGCGTCGATCACATCACAGGACGACACCGCGATGATCGGGAAGTTCAACACACTGAACACCAAGTTCTACGACCGTTGCAAGGAATACATCACTGCCAATGCCTCGTCCCCTGCCGCACTGACAGCGCTCGGGAAACTGGACATGCAACAGGAACTTCCGTTGTTCAAGCAGGTGCGCGACAGTTTGCGCAAGACGATGCCGCGCTCCGGCTTCTTCGCCATGTACCGCGATCAGGTGGACCGCATGGAACAGCAGGAGGTCCAGATCAAACTGCAGGAAGAGGAACAGAAGCGCCTGAGCAACCTGCTCCCGATAGGCAGCGTTGCACCAGAGATCCGGCAACAGACCCCGGCCGGTGGCACATTGGCCTTGAGCGACCTGCGCGGTAAAGTGGTCCTGATCGACTTCTGGGCCAGCTGGTGCCGCCCCTGTCGCATGGAGAACCCCAACGTCAAACGCGTGTATGAGAGGTTCGCCACGAAAGGCTTCGAGATCCTCGGCGTCTCACTGGACCGCGACCAAGCCGCCTGGGAGAAGGCCATCAAGGATGACGGCCTGCCGTGGAAACATGTGAGCGACCTCGGTTTCTGGAACAATGCCGCCGCACAGGAGTACGGGGTCAGCGGGATCCCTTACACGGTGCTCGTGGACCGCGACGGCAAGATCCTGGAGAAGGGGCTACGCGGCGCGCAACTTGAGGAGCGCCTTGCTCAGCTCTTGAAATGAGGGGCGGGCGCAGCCTATCCATCGTGAGCGGGCTCTTGGGCCCGCTCCTGGCTTTGGGGCAGGACTATTTCCAACAGAAGGTCGACCATGTGATCGATGTGCGCCTGGATGATAGGGCACATGTACTTCACGCGAACGGATCGTTCACGTACACCAACAACAGTACGACCACACTGGACACGATCTGGATCCACCTCTGGCCGAACGCCTATCGGGACCGCACCACCGCACTTTGCGAGCAACTCGACGGCCTCGGCGAACTCGACCTTCACTTCGCAACGGAAGATGAGCGTGGCTGGATCGACAGCCTCGATTTCACGGCGGATGGTGCGGAAGTGGCTTGGGGCCATCACATCCGGTATGCGGACATCGGTTGGATCCAACTGAACACACCACTCACACCAGGACAACGCACGACCATCAGCACACCGTTCCGTGTGAAGATACCCGACGGCCGATTCTCGCGGCTCGGGCATACCGGCCAGGCATACTACCTCACGCAGTGGTACCCGAAGCCGGCCGTCTTCGACGCACAGGGCTGGCATGCGATACCCTACCTGACACAAGGAGAGTTCCATAGCGAGTTCGGCTCATACGATGTCAGCATCTCGTTGCCGCAGAATTATGTGGTGGGTGCGACCGGGATACAGCAGGATCCGCTTGAACGCGCCTGGATGGACAGCCTGGCCTCAAGCGAGAACCGACAAAGAGAACGGATCTTCGACCTGCACACCGGTAAGCCGGACAACACCTTCCCACCTTCCAGCAAGACCTACAAGACGATCCGCTTCACACAGGACAACGTGCACGACTTCGCGTGGTTCGCGGACAAGCGGTTCATCGTGCGCAAGAGCGAGGTAGCGCTCCCCCGAAGTGGACGTACCGTGAAGACCTGGGTGATGTCCACACCCAGGAACGCGGAGCTGTGGGCAGATGCCGTGAGCTACGTGAACAATAGTGTCCTTTTCTACAGTGAATGGGTGGGCGAATATCCATACGAGGCATGCACGGCCATTGACGGCACCATCAGTGCTGGCGGCGGCATGGAGTATCCGATGATCACCATCATCGGTGATGGAGGCGACAAGCAGTCGTTGGACAACGTGATCGCGCATGAGGTGGGCCACAATTGGTTCTATGGAATACTGGGCAGCAACGAGCGCGACCATGCGTGGATGGACGAAGGCATGAACAGCTTCGTGGAACTGTTGTACATGCGCGAACATTATCCTGGAGGCAGCAGCTCCGTTCTCGGCGTATTCAGCAACATGCTCCCGAACGGCTCGATGGACCACCGCAGCCTTGGTGAATGGGGCTATCGCCTGAACGCACGACGCAACCTGGACCAACCGCTTTCGTTGACCTCGAGCGCCTTCACAGGCACGAACTACGGCGCATGTGTTTACATGAAGTCAACGTTGGTGTTCGATCATCTCCTGGCCTACCTCGGAGAGGATACCATGAAGAAGTGCATGCGCGCCTATTTCGAGGAATGGAAGTTCAGGCATCCAGGGCCGGAGGAAGTGAAGCTCTTGTTCCAGAGAGTGAGCGGGAGAGATCTGGGATGGGTATTCGCAGACATGCTGGGAAGCGATGAGAAGTTGGACATATCCGCCATGAAGCTCAAGAACAACACGGTAACGGTCAAAACGAAGGGTGTGCTCCGTGATGTTCCGAAACCTGTCAGCGCTTGGAATGGCGACGATCCGTTGGGGACCGTTTGGATACGGCCGGATACGGTCATCTTCGATAAGAGGCAGAATGGGCCGGGCCGGGTCATTCACCGTGCGTATCCCGATAAGGGCAAATGGATCCGGTCCCAAACTTTACCATGGCCGACCGTGACACGTGTACGGATAGACGCCGACAACCGCACCCTTGACATCGATCGCCGGAACAATGAGGTGCGAAGCCATGGCCTTTTCCGCCATTGTGCCAAACCCGAATTGAAATTCCTGCTCGGGTTGGAGAAGAACGACAGACGCAGCGTGTACTGGACACCACTACCGGCCTGGAACGGTAACGATGGCTGGCAGTTGGGCGTGGCCTTGCACAACACAACATTCCCCTCTCAACGCACGGAATGGGTGGTGGCACCCCTGTATGGACTTGCAAGCGAACGCTGGGGAGGCGCGGCGCGGATCGAGCACCATTTCGATCGGTTGCGCAGCGATGTGTTCCAGAACATCCATGTTGGAGCGAGTACCCGCTCAGCCTCCACGTTCAGGGACCACCAGGATCTGGAGGCATACACGAAACTTTCGCCATACGTGCGGTTCGACTTCAAGCGCGACCCGTTGAACAAACCGTGGAAGCATGACCTTGGTTTACGCGGTGTACAGATCTGGAATTCGTCCCGTACTGCATCCACGGATGGATCGACAAGCACATCCACGAGCGAGGAATTCTACCTCGAACTTCAATACCGCGCAATGGACGGGCGCAAGCTGCATCCAACGCTCATCCAGCCTACCGTTACCGCTACTTCCCAGTGGATACGGGCATCCCTGGAGTTGCGGCAGTCCTTCGCTTACAATGCCAAGAACAAGCAGCTCCGGTTACGGGGATTCGCGGGCACCTTTCTCCAGAAGCCCGATGATGGCCTGACGAACGGCCTGCAAGCCTGGGGCCTCACCTGGGGGCCGGAGGACATGCTGTACGATCACGCCTACCTGCAACGCGGCGCAACGAGCAACCTGTTGAGCCGTCAGTACAACACGCAACAAGGCGGTTTCAAAACACCGTTCCTACAGGGAGGAAGCGATACATGGATCGCTTCGATGAACTTTGAGGTCGATATGCCGTTCGACCTCCCCATCGCTGCATTCGCCTCGTTCGGTGCCGTTCCACTGACGACGGTCACGACCACGGGCAGGACCGTTGGCACCGCCACCTATTTCGAAGCGGGTATCGGGTTGCCCATCATCAGGGACGTGCTCGAGGTCTGGTTCCCTCTGGCCGTTTCGAGCCGTATAGCGGACGAAGAAGAATACCTCGAGCGCAACGTGGAGGATCGCATCCGGTTCGTGTTCGCCTTGGAAAAACTGGACCCGACCAGAGTTCTTCGTAATCTCAAGCCGTGATGCGACCGGGCAAGAAGATCCATTTCCTCAGCGACTTCCATTTGGGAGTGCCGGATGCCGCTTCCAGCCTCGCCCGTGAGAAACGCATCGTGGCCTTTCTGGACGAAGCGGCGAAGGATGCGGATGAGATCATGCTCCTTGGGGACCTGTTCGATTTCTGGTTCGAATACAAGCGGGCCGTGCCGCGCGGGCATGTCCGCCTGCTCGGGAAGCTCGCGGAGCTGACCGATCGTGGCATTCCCGTGCATCTTTTCATCGGCAACCACGACATGTGGATCTTCGACTACGTTCCGAAGGAGACCGGTGTGATCGTGCATCGCGAGCCGATCGCCCGGGAATGGAACGGGAAGAAATTCCTGATCGGGCACGGCGACGGCCTCGGCCCCGGCGATCATGGGTACAAATTCATGAAGCGCATCTTCCGGAACCCGGTGTGCCAGTGGCTGTTCGCCCGCCTCCACCCCAACTTCGGCCTCTGGCTCGGCGACTTCTGGAGCGGTCGCAGCCGGAAGAAGAGCTATGCGAACGACCGCAAATGGCTTGGCGCGGACAAGGAATGGCTTGTGCAGTACTGCGCCGACGAGCTACAGAAAGCCCATTACGACTACCTCCTGTTCGGTCATCGGCATTTACCGATCGATATCGAAGTGGGGACGAAGAGCAGGTACGTGAACCTGGGCGATTGGATCACGTACTTCACCTACGCCACGTTCGATGGGACCGAGCTGAAGTTGATGAAGCGGATGAGCGATGGTGCGCTCGATGGTGATGTGCGGATCAGTGGAGGTCCTGCGGTTTGAGCTGGATCAGGAGGCAGGGGCAATGGGTCGTCATGGCTTCGCTGAACGGTCGCGTTGAAAGACACGGTGCTGACGGGTGCACTTGCTCCTGCCCGTGCCCCTACATCTTCCCCAACAACGCCACCAGATCGACCAGGCGTGAACTGTACCCGTTCTCGTTATCGTACCAGCCCATCACCTTCACCATGTTACCGACCACGCTGGTGAGCTGTGCGTCATAGATGCAGCTGTGTGGATCGCCGACGATATCCACGCTGACGATGGGGTCCTCGGTGTAGCGCAGGATGCCCTTCAACCTGCCTTCCGACAACTCCTTGAAGTGCGCGTTGATCCCTTCGGCGGTCTTCAGTTCCTTCACACGACAAGTGATGTCGGTGATGGAACCATCGGGCACGGGAACTCGAATGCCCCCGCCGCCCAAGCGGCCATCCAACTCCGGGAAGATGCGGGTGATGGCCTTCGCAGCACCGGTCGTCGTCGGGATCATGGAAACGGCTGCCGCACGCGCGCGACGCAGGTCCTTGTGCGGTGCATCGTGCAATCGCTGATCACCGGTATAGCTGTGTACGGTGGTGATGTATCCATCCTCGATCCCGCAGAGATCACGGATACCCATGATCATGGGGGCCGCGCAGTTGGTGGTACAGGATGCGTTGGAGACGATCGCGTCCGAAGCGTCCAGGATGTGTTCGTTCACCCCTATGACCACGCTCTTGATATCGGCATCCTTCGCGGGCGCTGAGAGGACGACCTTCTTCGCTCCCGCTTTCAAATGCGCACCTGCACTGTCGCGCGTGAGGAAGTGACCCGTGCATTCGAGCACCACATCGATACCAAGCGCGCCCCATGGCAGCTTGGACGGGTCCTTCTCCGCGAAAGCCTTTACCATTCGACCCCCAAGGACCAAGTGTTCGGCATCATGCCCTACTTCACCTTGGAACACCCTGTGGATGGAATCGTACTTGTAGAGATGGGCCAGCGTAAGGTTGTCCGTGAGGTCGTTCACGGCGACGAGTTCAATATCCGAACGCGACTGCAGCAAACGTGCTGTAACGCGACCGATGCGACCGAAACCGTTGATGGCGATGCGTATGGGCATTTCAGTTGAATGGATCCGGTGGTCCAATTGCGGCCTCGCCCATGGCTCCTTTGCTGTGGAGAGGGGCTCGCTTGGAGTGAGCGTGGCGAGGCACTGGGTTGATCAGAAGAGGTGCTTTTCAGCGTGGTAACTGCTCCGCACGAGCGGCCCGCTCTCCACGTAGCGGAAACCTTTCTCCATGCCGATGGTCTTGAACCGTGCAAAACGATCGGGATGGATGAACTCGGCCACTGCCAAGTGTGCTTTTGTGGGTTGCAGATATTGGCCGAGCGTGAGGATATCAACGCCGACACTGCGCAGGTCGTCCATGCTCTCCTCCACTTCCTGGTCCGTTTCGCCGAGGCCGAGCATGATCCCGCTTTTGGTGCGAAGACCTGCCCGCTTGGACCGCATCAATACCTCGAGACTGCGATCGTACTTGGCCTGCACACGTACCTGCTTGGTGAGCCTGCGAACGGTTTCAAGGTTGTGCGAAAGAATGTCTGGTGCGGCTTCGGTCACCACGGCGAGGTTCTCCCACTTCCCCTGGAAATCGGGGATCAAGGTCTCCATGGTCGTGGTCGGTGTGCGACGGCGGATGGCCCTGATCGTGCGAGCCCAGATGTCGCTGCCACCATCCTTCAGGTCGTCACGATCGACACTGGTGATCACGCAATGTTTCAAGCCCATCAGTTCGACGCTGCGCGCAACGCGCGCTGGTTCGAACGGATCGACCGCATCCGGACGGCCGGTCGCGACCGAGCAGAAGCCACAGGAACGGGTACACACGTTCCCGAGGATCATGAACGTGGCGGTGCCAGCGCCCCAGCATTCCCCCATGTTGGGGCAATTGCCGCTCTGGCAGATCGTATGCAGTTTGTGCTCGCCGACGATCTCACGCACCTTCCGATAGCTCTCGCCCGTCGGGAGCTTCACGCGCAACCACTCCGGTCGCTTTACCCGCTCAGCACCCTCCTTCACCGCGATATCGCTCATTGGGTCAACTTCTTGCCGAACTGCAACGCCAGATAGAATTCGAAGAAGAACTGCTTGTTCGTTACATCCTCCAACTCGGCCATGATGGGAACAACGGTCCCATAGGCATCGATGGTGGCACCCACCTCGATCCCCTTCACACCCGTTACTTGGCCCGAGTATTCGAAGTTCAAGGCAAGCCGGGCGAAACCACCCGGATAGAGTTTCATCTCGTTCACCCCGTTGAACCACGTAGCACGACCATAGATGTTCTGCACATCATGCACTGCAGGGTCGTATCGCTCCACGACGATATTCTCGTACGGGATCCTGTCCGGTTTGCCGATCTGGAGGTAGACAGGTTTCAACAGACCCAGAGAAGGGCCTACGCTCCAGATGAAATTCACCTCGGCGCCTGAGCGTCTGATCTTGTCGGTTATCTGCCACTTGCGGCCGTAGGTGGGCCGCACGATCAGCAGTGCATTCTGCTTGCCGTAGAAATACCCGCGAGAATCCTCGTAGTAGGGGTTGAAGCTCTTGACTTCCTTGGGATGCTTCATGCCCACGACCTCCACCCCGAGAAGGCGACGGTCCCGAGCGGTGCGGTATTTGGCGTGGTAGAATTGGAGGCCCCAGCCGTCACCATGGATCAGGATGCCACCGATCAATTCCCGTTTGTACGGCACACGCGATTCCTCATAGATCGTCTGCTGGGCATTGGCAGCAGGAGCCAAGGCCGACAGGAACAACGCGAGGGGAAGAAGGGTACGCATCGATGCGCAGGCCAACAAAGCTACGAACACAACGCTACCTTGGCCGGCCCTGGTACCGTGCCCCAACCGGCCGAGACCCCTTAGCATTCAAAGCATGGACACCTCTGAAGTAACCTACCTCGGTGACCTGCGCACGGAGGCGACCCACATCCGCAGCGGCAGGCGCGTCACGACCGATGCCCCGCTGGACAACCAAGGCCGCGGTGAGGCCTTCTCGCCCTCAGACCTGCTCGCCACCTCTCTGGCCAGTTGCATGATGACGATCATGGGCATCAGCGCGCGGGACAAGGGTATCCCATTGAATGGGCTGACCGCCCGTGTGGTGAAACACATGACACCCGCCCCCCGCCGTGTGGAACGGGTGGAGGTACACTTGGAACTGGACGGTAGCGGACTTGGGGAACGGGAGCGGAGCATCCTGGAGAATGCCGCCCGTGCATGTCCTGTTGCACGAAGCCTGCGGGAGGATCTCGTCCAGGACATCCACTTCACGTACCGATAAACTGGGCGGTATGGAAACAAGGAAGCCCGGACCAATGGTCCGGGCCTTGAATTCAAAGCGGAAGGCCTACCGTCAGACCTGCTGTTCGGCGGGAACCTTGTTCACCTTGCCGTAAGCGGGGCAGGAATGGGATGAGCTACAGGCCGTTAGCACGGCACTGGCCACCACCACTGCGACGATCACCTGGAACACCTTTTTCATCGTTCGTTCGTTTGTTACCCGAGCACTGGTCGCTTTACTACGCGCACAGATGCACAAAGTTAGCCTGCGGAACGAAAAGACCCTCAAAATGTTTCAACACGGGGTTTGTCGATCTTCGGGACCTATCATGCCGCAACTGGACAACGCACCGGCACGCCCCGATATTGGCGAGGGTTGGTACGAAGCGCTCGCAGCGGAGTTCCAGGCGGGCTATTTTGCCCAGTTGAAGGCGTTCCTGATGGAGGACCAGGCCCGGAACACGGTGTTCCCGAGAGCACGGGACATCTTCGCCGCCTTCAACAACACCCCTTTTGAGCAGGTGCGGGTGGTAATACTGGGCCAGGACCCTTACCACGGGCCCGGTCAAGCCCACGGCCTGTGTTTCTCCGTCCCGGAAGGCATACCCCCCCCACCATCCCTGATGAACATCTTCCAGGAGATCGGCCGGGACCTGGGTCTTCAGCGCCCCACCACCGGCGACCTTACGCCCTGGGCCCGGCAAGGCGTGCTCCTGTTGAATGCGACGCTGACGGTCCGTTCCGGCGAGGCCGGCTCGCACCAGGGGCGGGGTTGGGAGCAATTTACCGATGCCGTGATCCGGGCCGTTTCCGAGAAGAACAGCGGAGTGATCTTTCTGCTATGGGGACGGTACGCCCAGCAGAAATCCGTACTGATCGACCCGGAAAGGCACTATGTCCTGCAAGCCCCGCATCCTTCTCCCCTTTCCGCCCATAGGGGCTTCATCGGTTGCGGGCATTTCTCCAGAGTGAACGAACTGCTCGTCGCGCAAGGAAAACCGCCCATCGATTGGTCGCTCAAATGAGCCGCTTCTCTTCGTACGCGGTCGTTCTATGTTGCATGGTCCTGCCGGGCGCGCTGGCGGCCCAGCGTCATTCCGTGGTTTTCTCTGCGGATGGTGATCTGCCCAGGAAGTGGATGCGCCCCGTGGAGGTGGCCTCCGCTGATCTGACGCCAGGAGCGGTGGGCCAGCAGATCGCTTTCCTGCACGGAAAGGGATATTTGGAAGCCACCGTCGACACATGCTATACGAGCGGTGACACGAGCGTCTGTCCCATCGCTTTGGGACGGACCTACCGCTGGGCACGTCTGTCCAGCACCGGGGTTGCCGCAGAGGTCGCGAGCGAAGCTCGTTTTCGTGAGGCGCTCTATGTGGGTACACCTGTCGATCCCGAGCAGGTGGGCCGATTGTTCACGGACCTGTTGCAACGCAGCGAGAACAACGGCTATCCCTTCGCACGGGTCTGGCTCGATAGCATCCGCTACGAGGGCGACGGACTTGCGGCTGCGCTGCGTCTCGATCAGGGACGGATGATCCGCTTCGATAGCGTGGTAGTGAAGGGTTCGGTACGCACCAATCAGCGCTACCTGTACACCTGCATCGGGATCCGGCCGGGTGATATCTACAACGAATCGCTGGTGAAGGCCGTGGAGCGGCGATTGCGCGAACTGCCGTTCGTCACCCAACGCCAGCGGCCTTTTGTCCAATTCACCCCGGACAAGACCAAGCTCTTCCTATTCCTGGATGCGAAGAAGGCCAGTTCCATCAACGGGGTCCTGGGCCTTCAGCCCGACGCCGTAACCGGTAAGGTCGTATTGACCGGTGACCTGGACCTGCGCCTGCGCAATGCGCTGAAACGCGGCGAGGCCATCGAGCTGAACTGGCGCCGGTTGGCGAACGCAACGCAGGACCTGAAGGTGCATGGGAACCTGCCGTTCGCCTTCAACACGCCATTCGGGGTGGATGGAAGCCTCAAGCTGTTCAAGCGCGACACCACCTTCCTTGAACTGACCGCAAGGGTCGGGCTGGAGTACCTTCTTCCACAAGGCACCAAGGCCACGCTCTTCGTGAACACGAAAAGCAGTGACCGACTGGGTTCGAACGCCACTACACAACCGGGATTGGCCGACGTGAACGTGTTGAGCTACGGCCTCGGACTGTTCCGTGAACGCTTCGACTACCGGTTCAATCCCAGGCGCGGGTATTCGTTGCAGATCGAAGGATCCGCCGGTCGCAAACGCACCAGCCAGGCGGTGTTCGGCGCGTTGGAAGTGGCACCGGAGATCAACACCGTGCAATTGGAAGTGACCGGAGCAGCCATTGGCCACATACAGTTCGGCAGACGCAATACCGTACGCCTTGTCGCGCAGGGTGGCCGTATGGTGAACGATGACCTGTACGTGAACGAACTCTACCGCATGGGTGGCCTGAAGACCTTGCGCGGGGTGAACGAGGCGTCGATCCTGTGCTCATCCTACGTCATCGGCACCCTGGAGTACCGCTTCGTCTTCGAGGAGAACTCCAACTTCTTCCTCTTCATGGATCAGGCCTGGTGGGAGTCGACCGTGCAGGACAACTTCGCCACGGACACGCCGGTCGGCTTCGGCTTAGGCACCACATTTGAAACGAAGGCCGGGCTGTTCAGCCTCACCTACGCGCTCGGCCAGGAGTACGACAACCCGATCCAATTGCGCGGTGGCAAAGTGCACTTCGGGTTCATCAGCTTGTTCTGAACGTTGCGCTCGCCTTTGGGCCTATTGTGGCCGGCCTGCGGCCAGTGGCCATTCGCTCCTTTGCGCCACCCTCATGCAGCATCAGGGCGTATCGGTGGCTGTAGTTTCGTGATCGTGTGCATACGGACAGCGATCATCGGGTATGCGATCTTCCTCGGTTCGGCAAGCGTGAACGCCCAGGTGGACACGCGCAAACAGGGCTTGATCGATCTGCTGATGGAATACATGGATGCCCGCTATCCGGAGCACGATGCGAGCGGCGATCTGCTCTACGTTTCCGTAAAGAGCCAGGTTCTATACCACGTGCGTGGTGGTCGGTTGCTGGCGGAATACCCCGTTGCCACCGCCGCCGCCGGATTGGGAAGCGATCTGGACAGTTACCGGACGCCCACGGGACTGCACTGCATCGAGGAGAAATTCGGGGACACGATACCTCCGTTAGGGATCCTGAAGGACCGGGAATTCACCGGCCAATTCGCCGATCCGGCCCCGGATGGAACCCCGGGGTCGCAGGGCATCGAACACGACTGGATCACCTCACGCATCCTTTGGCTGGACGGGTTGGAACCCGGTGTTAACCAAGGTGGTGCGAAGGACAGTCATGATCGGTACATCTACATCCATGGAACGGCCGATGAACGATCCGTGGGAACCGCAAGCTCCATGGGCTGCATACGCATGCGCAATGCCGATGTGATCGCCCTGTACGATCGGGTGCCTCTTGGAGGCTTGGTGGTGATCCTGGACAATTGAGCCCACGACCGGCGCTACCTTCGCACTGATATGGATGCCGGTTCCCTTTTCATCGGTCTACTGCTGGGCCTATTGCTCGGCGTGGTCGGCTATGCGTGGTGGTCGCGCGGTCGGGAAAGCGGCTCTGCCACCTTGTTGCGCGAGCAATACGCGCAGGAACGGGCCGATCTGGACAGGCGGTTGAACGAATACGCGCGGGACAGTAACGAGCGCACCCGTGAGGCCATGGGCCTGAATGCGCAGTTGGCCAGTGAAGTTGAACGCAACCGTGGGCTCCAGGAAAAATTGGACCACCAGAAAGCGGATCTGGAAAAAGCACAGGCGCGCATGACCACGGAGTTCGAGGTGATCGCGAACAAGTTGCTCACCGCCCGTGGCAAAGAGCTGAACGAACAACAGCAGGAGAAGCTGGGCACGATCCTGCAGCCCCTGCACGACAAGATCAAGGATTTCGAGAAACAGGTGCGCGATGCCTACGAGTCAGAGGGCAAGGAACGCCACCTCCTGAAAAGCGAAGTGGCCAAATTGGTGGAGCAGAACCAGCGCCTGAGCAAGGATGCCGACAACCTGACCAAAGCGTTGAAGGGCGATTCACAAGCGCAAGGTGCGTGGGGTGAAATGCTGTTGGAGAAACTGCTCGATGGTTCCGGTTTGGTGAAGGGGCAGGAATACAGCATGCAGGAGAGCACCACGCTGGCCGACGGTTCCCGGTTACGCCCGGATGCGGTGATCTTCCTGCCCGACGGCAAACACCTGGTGATCGATTCCAAGGTGTCGCTTTTGCACTACGAGCGTTTCACGGCGAACACGGATGAGAGCGAACGCGACCGGCTCTTGAAACAACATGTGGAAAGCCTGCGCGCACACGCAAAGGGCTTGGGAGAAAAGAACTACACCAAACTGTACGATCTACAGGCGGTGGATTTCGTGCTGATGTTCGTGCCCATTGAACCCGCGTTCCTTCTCGCCTTGCGGGAGCGGCCGGAGATCTTCCAGGAGGCCTACGACCGCCAGGTGGTGATGGTGACGCACAGCACCTTGATGGCCACCCTGCGCACCGTACATGGGATCTGGAAGAACGAACGCATCGCGAAGAACCACATCGAGATCGCCGACCGTGCCGGCAGGTTGTACGAGAAGTTCGTCGGCTTCAGCGAGGACATGCTGAAGGTCGGGGCACAACTGAAGCAAGCGAAGGGCAGCTATGACGATGCCATGGGGAAACTGGCGGAAGGACCCGGGAACCTGGTGCGGCAAGTGGAACTGCTGAAAGAACTGGGGGCGAAAACGAACAAGACGCTGCATCCGAAATTGCTTGAACGATCGTTGGAACAACAAACGGACCTGCTTGGATGAGGACGCTCTTCAACATCGGCTTGCTGCTTCTAGGGGCTTGGCTCTTGGTCGCGTGTGCTTCTTCCATGCCGGTGGACAAGCGCGACAATTTCGCCTACCTCTACGGTAAGGGGGGGGCGCAAATGCCCTTGCAGGCAAGGGTGCACCATGTATCGCCGGACCATTCGCGGGTGTACTACAAACTGAGCACAAAGGACCTGTTGTACAAGAGCGATGGTACCGGCGGCCCGTTCCATGCGGTGGTGCGCATCAGCTACGAATCGTACGACGCGTTCGGGTCCAAATTGTTGTTGGACAGCGCAAGCACCATCATCGATGATGAAAGCCTGGACCCGGCCGAGGACAAGGAACTGATCGGCAGCATGGACCTGCGCCGGAAGGAGCATCGCACGTTCGTCCTCAAGATCATGGCGCGCGACTTGAACCGCGACCAGCAGAGCACGGTGTTCCTACGGGTGGAAAAGGACGGGGCTGGTATCCGCCAGTATTTCATGCCCGTGGATACCGCGCATGGGCTGCCGCTCTTCACGGACCATTTCAAAGGCGGGATCGTTCGCGTTCGTTGCGAAGTATGCGCGGGACAGGAACTCCAAGGCTCGCACTACCCGGCAAAGACGAACCTCCCAGCTCCCGTCTTCACGAACGCCGCTTCCACTAGCACGCCTTCCGGTGAACCCGACAGTACGTTCCGCATCACCGTCGATAGCGAGGGGCTCTTCATGATGGACCTTAGCAGGCCCGGCATCCATTACCTGAAGCCTGATACGGCGCGCAACTCCGGTTTTTCGCTGTTCTCGGTCGACGATGCCTATCCCACCGTTGCCAGCGAGATCGACCTGCTGAAACCCTTACGGTACATCACCTCGAACCAGGAATTCGATCGGCTCTCGAATTCCACCAATGTGCGACAGGCGGTTGAACAGTTCTGGACAGATGCCGCCGGGGACCGAGAACGCGGCCGGGAAGCCATTCGGATCTACTATGGGCGCGTGGAGAACGCCAACAGGCATTTCACCGCGGATGTGGAAGGCTGGCGCACGGACCGAGGGCTTGTCCACATCATATTCGGTACGCCTACATCGATCTACAAGACCGATACCGGTGAAAGTTGGATCTATGGGGAAGAGAACAACTTGATGAGCCTGACCTTCACCTTCAACAAACGGAAGGGACCTTTCAGCGACAACGATCTGGTACTCCAACGGGATCCCCTATTGAAAGGAGCGTGGTACCGCAATGTGGAGAGCTGGCGGAACGGGCGGGTCTACCAGAATTAGGCGGATAGTCGGCAGTTCGTAGTTGTTCGGTCGCCTGGCTGGACCACTTGGTAGAACACGCGCTGGTCGGCCTGTACCCCCAGGAAGAAGACCGACCGCCATGAACTGACAACTGGCACCGACCTTTACACCATGGCATCCAACGATATGGTATGCGGCGTATGGCCGGTGATCGAAGCTTTGCGGGCGGGGAAGAACGTGGAGAAGTTGCTCATCCGCCGCGAGGCGGGAGGTGACGGGATCAAGGAGATCCGACAACTGGCCATGGACCGCCAGATACCCTGGCAGCCGGTGCCCGTGGAAAAACTGGACCGCCTGACCAAGACCGAGCACCAAGGGGTGATCGCTTTCCTGAGCCAGGTGGAGGAACAGGACCTCAACGAGGTGATCAGCATGGCCTACGAGCGTGGCGAAACACCTTTCATAGTGGCCCTGGACAGCGTGACGGACGTGCGGAACATGGGAGCAATAGCTCGTAGCGCGGAGTGTTTTGGAGCCCATGCCCTGCTGGTCCCCAAAATGGGCACCGCTCGCTTGGGTCCCGATGCGGTGAAGAGTTCTGCAGGTGCCCTGCTGCGGAAACCGGTGTGTCGCGTCGCACGGTTGACCGACGGCCTACGTGTGGCGAGGGACCATGGATTGCGCATTGTAGCCTGTACCGAGAAAGGCACGCTGGGGTTGGAGGCCGCCGTATTGGACGGTCCGCTGGTGATCGTAATGGGTTCTGAGGATGAGGGCATTAGCGATGCCGTCTTGCGTATCGCTGATGACCTTGTCAATATCCCCATGGCAGGGACGATCGGCTCGTTGAACGTGTCGGTAGCTACCGGCATCGTATTGCACGCTGCGCTACGGCAGCGGCTTGCAAAGAGCTGATAACCAGTCTCTTTTCGTTTTCCAGGGCTGATCAGCGAACGCGTTCGACCGACCCGTTCCCGGGTTCGTCGTGCATGGAACCTTTCCGGTCGAAGCCCGGTATAAGCGCCCCAGATCCAACCCCAAGGGCGGCACCGGACCACTCATCCGTAGCTAGTCCCAGAACGAAAAGGACCATGCAATACCGTGCATTCTTCCTGCACCTGGCCACAACTCTTGTGGTCGTAGTGCTCTTGAGCGGGAAAGCTTCCGCACAAACATCCCTCGACCGTAGCGCAGTGACCTTGCAAGTGCGGGGGCTGACATCGGCGATGCGTGATGGACTAGCCCAGGACCTCAAGCGCGACGGCCACTACCGGATCGCCTTTGCCTGTGTGCCCGCCGGGATCCTGGTACTTGAACCGATCGCGGGTTCTGGCGCCAGGAGCAACATCGTGAGCGCACTGCCGCTGGTACATCAGCGCATCGACAGGAATTCGATCGTCGCATCCGACTTGGACCGGAACGCCGCCGAATCAAGGTGCGCAGAAGCCCGTAACCGATGATCGCCGCTACGATGAACACCTTCGCACCAGTGACCCGGGCTTTGCAACGCAAGGCTTTCGTCGCGTTGGCACTGCTGGCCGGCGGCAACGTTGCGGCGCAGTTGACGGTGGCTCCGCAAAGCAACCTGCAACAACTGGCAGGCGCCATCACCGGACCCGGCGTCCAGATCCTGAACCCCACCATCACCTGTCACGCCCTCGGCTACGGTGAATACGATTATACCGGGTCGCTGACCTCCTTGGACGAAGGGGTGATCCTGACCTCGGGAAGGATATCCGATGCGATCGGACCGAACAACGTCGAGAACACGACGTTCCAAGCGAACACGAACGGTGATGCCATCCTGAACACCGTGACCGGTCGGAATACCCGTGACGCCTGCCGTCTCGAATTCGACATCATCCCCAGCGGGGATAGCCTGAGCTTCGACTTCACATTCGCCAGCGAAGAGTACAACGAATGGGTCGGCTCGCAATTCAATGACGTGTTCGGGTTCTTCATCAGCGGTGCTGGGATCATCGGTGACCCGGGCATCGGAAGCGACAAGAACATCGCGCTAATACCCAACACCAACCAAGCCGTCACGATCAACAACGTGAACAACGGCTCCAACGCTGCCCATTATTTCGATAATGCCGGCGGGTCGGAGATCCAGTACGATGGATACACCGTCGGTTTGAAAGCAGTATCGGTCGTTCAGCCCTGCCAGACCTACCACCTGAAATTGATCGTGGCCGATGCCAGCGATCGAAAGTTCGATAGCGGTGTGTTCATCGAGCGCATCAAGAGCAACCAGGTGGTGATGACCAGCCACACCTTGAACGGTGATCCGGACATGGTGGAAGGATGCAATCCAGGGTGGGTCACCTTCACCCGTCCGGCACCAAGGCCGACACCACTTACGCTTACGTACTACCTCCAGGGTACTGCGACGAACGGAACGGATTACTCGGCCATCGGTAATGTGAACCCGGCCGTTCCGAAGACCGTGACGATCCCGGCGAACCAGACATCGGCGAACGTCAACGTGAACCCGCTCGCGGATGCATTGGACGAGAGCGCGGAGTACTTGCGGTTCATCCTTGGCAACCCGTACTGTCCAGCCCAGCAGTTGGACACGCTCATTTTCAATATCGTCGATACGCTGATCGCCAACGTTACGCCCGGTAATACGACGATCTGTAGCGGTGGATCCGTCCAATTCGAAGTGACCGGCGGGGCAAACTATGCCTGGAGCCCGGCTATCGGATTGAGTTGCACGAACTGCGCAAACCCCGTCGCAACGCCGACCGTCACGCGCAATTACACCGTCACGGTCACGGATGGTACCTGTACACGCACGGTGACCCGGCAGATAAGGGTCAGCAATCCGGTGCTCTCCGGTGTCATGACCGCACCGCTGTGCGAAGGACAATCCAATGGCGCGGTGAACCTTTCCATCTCCGGCGCTATCCCACCTTACTCTTTCGCATGGTCCGGGCCCAACGGGTTCTCTGCGACCACGGAAGATCTCGTGAACATCGAGGCGGGTACCTACACAGTGAACTTCACCGATGCCGCTGGATGCCCACGAAGCCAGAGCTTCAATGTGGGGTCACCCGCTGCGCTAGGCGCAACGCTCTCCCCTTCGATCCTTCCGTTCGGTGAGAACATCGCCTGCTTCGGGGGTTCGACCGGGTCGATCAATACGACCATCTCCGGTGGTACCGGTCCCTATGCCACGGCTTGGACAGGACCGAACGGATTCACAGCGAACACACAGAACATCGTTTCGCTGCAAGCCGGTGCATATACCGCGAATATCACGGACGCCAACGGTTGCACCTACTCAGCAGGCTACACGCTCACGCAACCGACAGCCCTCGCTCCTTCCACCGGCAGCATCACGAACGTATCCTGTTCAGGCACGAACATCGGGGAGGCCACCGTGAACATCACCGGCGGCGTCCCGCCCTATGCCTTCAGTTGGAACTCCGTTCCTACACAGAGCACCGCGACCGCCACTGGTCTTCCCCCAGGGACCTATATCGCCACGGTGACCGATGGCTACGGCTGCACCAGTGCTGCGAGCGCCATCATCACCGGTCCGGCACAACCCCTTTCGACCACGGTCTCAGGAACCACGAACGTGAGCTGCTTCGGCGGCAGTAATGGAGCTGCTACCGTGAACGTTTCCGGAGGAACATCGCCCTATGGCTACTCCTGGGATACTTCCCCCGTGCAGAACACCGCGGCTGCAACGAACCTTGCCGCCGGCACATGGACCTGCACCGTCACCGACGCCAACGGATGCACGACCACACGGAGCGTGACCATCACACAACCTGCCGTTGCTTTGAGCAGCAGCATTGGCGCCCAGACCAATGTCGGCTGCTTCGGCGCTTCAACGGGTAGTGCGACCGCAGTGGCCGCTGGTGGAACACCACCCTATGCCTACTCGTGGAATACGACCCCGGTGCAGACCGGTGCGACCGCTACTAACCTCGTCGCCGGAACACGGACCTGCACCATCACCGACGCACGGGGATGTACCACAACGCAGGATGTCACGATCGCCCAGCCTGTTGCAGCGTTGAGCAGTAGCGTCACCGCGCAGACCAACGTGGGATGTTTCGGCGCGAACACGGGCAGCGCAACGGTGGCCGCAGCTGGCGGAACCGGTCCATACTCGTTCAGCTGGAACACCTCTCCCGTACAGACCGGCGCCACTGCCATCAACCTACCGGCAGGAACGCGCATCTGTACCATCACCGACGCGAACGGATGTACGACGACCCAAAGCATCACGATCACACAACCTGCGGCAGCGTTGAGCAGCGTTGTCACTGCCCAGACGAACGTAGGTTGCTTCGGTGCCGTAACGGGGAGCGCTAGTGTCAATGCTTCCGGCGGAACAGGGCCTTATACATTCACCTGGAACACAACGCCGGCACAGAACGGTGCTGCCGCAACCGATCTCCCCGCCGGTGTGTGGACCTGTACCGTCACCGATGCGAACGGATGTACCACTACACGCAACGTCAACATCACACAACCTGCCGCTGCACTCGGTAGCAGCGTGAGCGCCCAGTCGAACGTCGGTTGCTTCGGTGCGGCTACAGGAAGCGCAACGGTCTCCGGCACCAACGGCTCTTCGCCGTACGCCTACAGCTGGAACACAACGCCCGTGCAGAGCAGCGCAACTGCGAACAACCTCGCGGCCGGTACCTGGACCTGTACCATCACCGATGCGAACGGATGTACGACCACACGCAACGTCACCATCACACAACCCTCGGCTGCACTGAGCAGCACCGTCAGCTCGCAGACCAACGTGGGATGCTTCGGCGCTTCGACGGGTAGCGCGACCGTAGCCGCCGCGAACGGAACATCGCCGTATTCCTACAGCTGGAACACCACGCCAGGACAAAGCAGCCCCACAGCGAACAACCTTGCCGCCGGCACTTGGACCTGTACCATCACGGACGCCAACGGATGTTCGTCCGCACAGAACGTCACCATTTCACAACCCTCCGCTGCGCTGACCAGCAGCGTGAGCGCGCAAACGAACGTGGGATGCTTCGGTGCCTCCACCGGCAGTGCGACAGTCGCTGCGGCCAATGGGACCTCACCCTATTCCTATAGCTGGAACACGGTCCCGGTGCAGAATGCCGCCACGGCAACGAACCTCACCGCCGGGTCATGGACCTGCACCATCACCGATGCCAATGGATGTTCAACAGTACAGAACGTCACCATCTCACAACCTTCCGCTGCATTGAGCAGCAGTGTGAGCGCACAAACGAACGTGGGATGTTTCGGAGCTTCCACCGGTAGTGCGACAGTGGCTGCGGCGAACGGGACGGCTCCCTATTCCTATAGCTGGAACACCTTGCCCGTGCAGAATACTGCCACCGCAACGAACCTCACCGCCGGGATCTGGACATGCACCATCACCGATGCGAACGGGTGCACGACCTCGCGGAACGTGTCCATCACACAACCCACTGCTGCGCTGAGCAGCACCATCATCGCTCAGACCAATGTGGGGTGCTTTGGTGCTTCCACGGGTAGTGCTACCGTAGCCACCACCGGTGGTACGGCGCCGTACACCTATTCGTGGAATACGACACCTGGGCAGAGCAGTGCATCGGCCAACAACCTTTCGGCCGGAACATGGACCTGTACCATCACCGATGCCAATGGCTGTGCGACCACGCAGAACGTAACCATAACGCAGCCTTCCGCTGCGCTTGGTACAAGCATCGGCGCACAGACCAACGTAGGGTGCTTCGGCGCTTCCACGGGCAGTGCGACCGTGACCGTCAACGGAGGAACTGCGCCCTACGCCTATAGCTGGAACACTTCACCGGTCCAGACCAGCGCCACGGCCATCGATCTGCCGGCCGGAGCACGCATCTGCACGATCACCGATGCCAATGGCTGCTCCACTACGCAAAGTGTCACGATCTCACAACCCGCAGCTGGCATTAGCAGCAGTGTGAGCGGACAGACCAACGTGGGATGCTTCGGCGCAGCAACAGGCACTGCGACAGTGCTTGCGGCAGGTGGAACCGCTCCCTATACCTACAGTTGGAACACCGCGCCGGTCCAAAACAGCGCTTCGGCCACGAACCTTGTCGCCGGCACATGGACCTGCACGATCACGGATGCCAATGGCTGTACAGCCACCCGCAATGTGGTGATCACACAACCCATGTCCGCTTTGGGAGGTTTGTTGAGCGCCCAGAACAATGTTGGGTGCTTCGGTGCAACGACAGGCACCGCAACGGTCAATGGACTCGGCGGGACCGCACCGTATGCTTTCAGTTGGAACACCTCACCCGTGCAGAACAGTGCAACGGCGAACAACCTTGCCGCCGGTACCTGGACCTGCACCATCACGGATGCGAACGGATGCTCCACCACGCAGGACGTGACCATCACCCAGCCTGCCGGAGCATTGAGCAGCAGCATCAGTTCCCAGACCAACGTGGGATGCTTCGGTGCCTCAACCGGTAGTGCGACAGTCGCTGCGGCCAATGGGACCGCTCCCTATTCCTATAGCTGGAACACGGTGCCCGTTCAGAACAACGCTACCGCGAACAATCTTGCCGCTGGTACTTGGACCTGCACCATCACAGATGCCAACGGATGTTCCTCAACACAGAACATCACCATCACACAACCAGCCGCTGCGCTCTCCGTCAGTGTTACCGCTCAAACCAACGTCGCGTGCTTCGGAACGACTACCGGCAGTGCGACAGTGGCAGCGGCGAACGGTACAGCACCGTATTCCTATGGCTGGAACACCTTACCGGTACAGAACAGCGCTACCGCCAGCAACCTTTCGGCTGGTACTTGGATCTGCACCATCACCGATGCGAACGGATGCTCCACCACACGGAACGTCACCATCACCCAACCTGCCGCTGCTCTGAGCAGCAGCATCAGCGCACAGACCAACGTCGGATGCTTCGGTGCCTCTACCGGTAGTGCGACAGTCGCTGGCGCGAACGGGACCGCTCCTTACTCCTTTAGCTGGAACACCACGCCTGTTCAGAACAGTGCTACCGCGATCAACCTCGTGGCCGGTACATGGACCTGCACCATCACCGATGCCAACGGATGCTCCACCACCCGGAACGTCACCATCACACAACCTGCCGCTGCCCTGAGCAGCAGCATCAGCGCACAATCCAACGTCGGTTGCTTCGGCGCTTCAACGGGTAGTGCCACAGTCGCTGGGGCGAACGGCACCGCTCCCTATTCCTACTCCTGGAACACCACGCCTGTTCAGAACAGTGCTACCGCGATCAACCTCGTGGCCGGTACGTGGACCTGCACCATCACC
>DEQO01000162.1 GCA_002360495.1 Flavobacteriales bacterium UBA3364 | reverse complement strand
CGGTAGTTGGCGGGCCGGTCGGGGGATCACCCTGATCGGGCGCGTCGATCCGCGCGGTGTAGCGACCACACGGCTGCGACAAAGGCGGCAAGGAAGAGCACCGAAGCCGGAAGCGCGGGCACGCCGATAAGTGCGGGCCATTGGCTGTCGGAATGGGACGATCCGAAAGCGGGCAGAATGACCTGGACGATCGGATGCATGAACTCCGTGGGCAGCGAGAAGCTGACGGTATCCTTCGCGGCGAACGCGCAGAGCAGGCCAAAGACCGCCATGGGAAAGAACAACGCACGTGACCAACGCCGGCCGGCCAAGGAGGGAAGGCAGCGGTAGAGCAGAAGGACGGCGACGGTGGTGAGGTACCGCGGACCGTAGGTCCAGCCACCCCACCAGCCCCCGAAACCCGACATGGCCACGATCGTCACCACGGCCGGGACGATCACCGGGTCGGTCCACCAGCGTGGCGTGTCACGGTGTATGATGGTGGCGGCCATGGCGAGCGCGAGCACCGGTGAGTAGAAGAACAGGCCACGATAATCGCTGAAGGTGATATGCCAGAGATGGGTGATATCGGGCCAGCCCATGCCCGCCGCGGTGTGCATGTAATCGTATCCGACCTGATGCGTGTAGCCGACCATGAACGGTGTACCGGCGATGAGCATGTTGTACACGGCCAGCAGCAGCAAGGTGGGCGCACCTCCCAAGGCGAACGGAACGATACTCCGGAAGTCGCGCCTCATGATCAGGAGCAGCGCCCAGAAGAGGGGAAAGACGGCGTTGGTGTATTCACAGAGCACCGCGCAACCGGCGAGCGCGCCTGACCAGGCGAAGCGGTCGCGTTCCCAGGCCAGCAGAGCGATGAGCAGGAATGCGCCACCGATCAGGTGCCCGAAGAACGCGCCGCTCTGGATGAAGAGGAACGAACCGGAGCAGGCACAGATCGCCACCAGCGATGCGGAAAGCCCCGGTGGCCAGGACAGGATCCGGAGCCTGTACCAGAGCACGGTGACGATAATTGCGAAGGGAATGCTGCCGATGAGGAAGCCGCCGAGCCGGATCAGGGAAGGTGAAAGCTGTCCCTCGGGTGCGGCGCCGGCCAGCCCGCTCCCGCGCGCCATCCACCAGAACGGCACGACGAGGAGCGCGGGCAGCGGGGCCTTTTCTGAATAGTACCGTCCGTTGATGAACGCTTTATCGCCCGCCTGGTCCGCGAGGTCATCGATGCACAGTGTCCCGTGCTCCACGATCGCGGAAACCGTGGCGGCGCGGCTGGTCACATTGTCGTTACGGCCGCCGAACAGGTGCCAAGAGGACAGGAACAGGATGACACAGAAGAAGATCGACGTCTGTTTCCTGCTGGGCCCCATGTCCGCGACGCTCCGTTGCCCGCGCGCTATCGCCGTTCGAAATGGAGTTTCCAGAAGTGGAAATCCGGGCTGTGCAGGTCGATCTTGAAGCCCGTCACCTTGTGGTCCGTATCGAAGTTGAACGTGACGTATCCGGGTTCCAGGAAGGGATCGTTGTGTTCCCACTTCCATGTATCGTAGTGCCAATGCGTCAATTTCCCGGTGAAGAGTTCGCTGGCAGGGAGGAAGGAAAGAACGGGCACACCAAGGTCGTCCACGATCGTGGCCTCGCCGTAGATCTTGTCCGTGTATGTGCCGCTCATGTTCGGAACGTCGGCGCTGGGGCGGGTATCGGGTACCCGGGAGGAGAGGCGATCGGCCAGGCGTTTCGCGTTGCGATCATCACGGCGCTTGATGCGGGGTACCATATCCGCCACTGGATCCGCTTTGCCATCGCCCAAATAGAGGTCAAGCACCTTGTTGGTCACAGCGAACACGCTGCTGCTCTCGCCATTCCCGAGTGCGATCACTGCAAGGTCCTTCTCGGGCACCACTGCATGGTTCAGGACGAACCCCGGCATGCCGCCGCTGTGGGTGATCACCTGGTGGCCGTTGTTCTGCTCGATGAACCAGCCGAGCCCGGCACCTTCACCGCCCATGGCCAGGTGTGTCGTGGTGATCATCCCGAAGGTTTCCGGCTTGATGAAGGGTTTGCCGTTCACCGCGCCTTCGCTGGCCCACATCGCATCCCATTTGGCCAGATCGGTCACGGTGCTGATCACGCCGCAAGCGCCATCGGCTCCTTGCAAAGACTGGTAGGGCATGCTTTTCTGCTGGGCGGATGGATCCTGTCCTTTGCGTACGTGGGGGAGGGCGACATCGGTCATGGTGGCGAGGTCGGCGGTCTCCACACGGCTGCGTTCCATGCCCAACGGTGTGAAAATGCGGGTGGTGATGAACCGGTCCCACGTCATGCCACTTACGCGTTCCACCAACTGTGCTGCAGCGATGAACATGAGGTTGCTGTAGCCGAATTCATCGCGGAACTGGAGGGTCATGGGCTCGTTCCCGTGGCGGGCGAGGATCTCCTTCTGGTCGTACTTCGTTCCATACCATAGCAGGTCACCGTCGAAAGTGATCCACCCGCTGCGGTGACAGAGCAGGTCCTTCACCATGAAATGTTCGGTGACATAGGCATCCGGTGTGGTGAATTCCGGCAAGTGCTTTCGGACGGGGTCGTTCCAATCCAACTTTCCTTCATCCACCAGGAGGCCGACAGCACAGGCCGTGAACGCCTTGCTCATGCTGGCGCAGTAGAACAGCGAGTTGGCGGTGACCGGTTCCGGCTTGGCCAGATCCAGCTTGCCGTATCCCTTGCTCCAGACCAAGGAACCGTCCTTGACGATGCCGACCGCCAGGCCGGGCTGGTCCAGTTGCGTCATCGCATTGGCGATGTAGGCATCGAGTTTCTTCAGATCGGGGGCTTTCTGCTGTCCGAATGCGGACAGGGCTAGGAGTGGGGAAAGGAGGATCAGCTTCCTATTCATGGCACGAAGGTGCGGAACCTGCACGAAGTTCCGAGCACCCCGGCGGTCGGATCAGGACGGCTTTTATCTTCGGAGAACACCAAGACCACCTCCGTGCGCCCTTCCCTCATCACCCTAATGCTGGCCTTGACCGCACAGGCACACGCACAACGTTTGTCCCTCGACTCCATGCGGACGGCATACATGGAATGGGAACGCGCACCCCGGATCGAAGGGGATACCATCGGTATCGACCTGTTGAACGACCTGACCGTGATGTACATGATGCGGGGCATGGTGGACAGTTGCGTTTCGGTTTCCGATAAGGCCATGGCCTTGGGAGAACGTTTGGTGGAGCAGTCCAAAGGAACCCCGGAGGAGCGTGGGATGCGGATCCGCTACGCTCAGGCCATGAACTTCGGCACGAACATCCGAATAGCGATGGGTGATCCAGTGCGCGGGGTGGAACTGGCGCGTATTGCCTTGGACAATGCCACCTTGCTCGATGAACCGGAGCTGATGCGAGCTGCCATGCTCGAGTTGAGCCGCGGATTCTACGAACTCGGCTTCGACAGTACCGCCTTGGTCTGGCATGCCCGCCAGATGGAACTGATGAAGGAGGCCGACGCTGAATCCCTGGCCGGGGCGAGGTTGTACCATGCGAACATCCTGCACAACATGGGTGAACATGATACAGCGATGGTGATCTTGCGGGAAGCCCTTCGGCTGAATGATCCGCAGGTGTCCGTCATCAACAGCATGGAGATCTCCTATGCACTGGTGAATATCCACCTCCACGCCGGGGATATCGATTCCGCCAAGTACTATGCGAACATCGGACGACGACTGCGCACCGATGTGCTCGGCGCCTTGTCCTTCCATCATTGGAACCTGGCAGAGGCGCAGTTCGACCTGATCGACAACGCACCCCAGGCCGCCTTGCGCAAGGCCGTGGCCTTGGATTCGTTGGGTAGGTCCATGGACGACTACAGCCTGGTCGGCCAGGCGTTGCGGTACAAGGCCATTGCCGAAGGCATGGTGGGTAGGCCACTTGATGCACTTGCCAGTACCTACGCCATGGAGAGCAACATCCGGCTCGAATACGGGGTGGAGCGCATGCGGAAGCTCGCGCTGGCCCAGTCCGAAATGGCGCATAGCAACGAACTGCGCTTGCGGGCGGCCGAGATCAGGGAGCGGAAGCGGGATCGCGACATGGCCGTGGCTGGATTGGGTGCGGCCGTCCTGGTGGCCTTGTTGCTGCTCGGTCTGGTACTGCAGGCCAGACGCAACACGACCCGTTTGCGTGCGACCAACCTGGAACTAACGACCACCCAGGACAAATTGGTGCGGGTGGAGCACGAACGCGCCACGGAAGCCGTCCGTACCCGGATCGCTCGGGACATACACGATGAGCTTGGCGGTGAACTCACACGTCTTTCGTTGATCGGTGACCGGTTGCGCAGGGATGTGGGGCGCGAAGATGGCCCCATGCTCAAGGATCTGGCCGACGGAGCGCGCAGGGTGACACACTTGATGAGCGACGTGGTCTGGGCCGTGGATCCGGTGGCCGACAAGGCCCAGGACCTCCTGGACCACCTGGCACACACCGCTACACGCTTATCAGAAGGGGGTGTCGCCCGAATTGACCTCGACCTTGTGGCCGAGGACCCTGCTCAAGTGCTGGGTCCGGAGTTGAAGCGCGACCTGCATCTTGTCACGAAGGAGGCGGTGAACAATGCCATCAAGTACGCGAAGGCATCATTGATCGAGGTGAAGTTGCATGTGCGAAGGGATGGGTTCTCCTGGTCGGTGAAGGACAATGGGATCGGTCTTCAGGACAACGGCCGCCAGGGCCATGGCATGGGGAACATGCGCGCTCGAATGGCCAGACTGGGCGGGGAACTCTCCATCCATAGCGCAGAGGGTGGAGGTACTTGTGTGGAAGCGAACGGGGAGTTCACCGCCGTTCCAGCCTGACGACAGGTCACGGACCATTTCGGCCGGTATCCCTATGCCGGGCCGAAAGGCCGATCGGACAGCGTGTCCTGGTCCAGCCGTGTCACTTCTTCGGGGGCGACTTCGCTTTCTGTGTGTCGGTACCGAGGTACTTGCCGAACCAATCGAGGTAGCGTACAAGCCGGTCCTTCTGGTAGCTCAGCACGGAAAGTCCGTGGTTCTGCCCGGGATACACCACGAATTGTGTCGGAACGCCCAAGGTCTTCAACGCCTGGTACATCTGTTCGCTACCGGCCGCAGGTACGTTGAAGTCGTTCGCACCCACCATGTAGAGTGTTGGTGTGGTGATCTTGTCCACGTTCAAAAAAGGGTAGGAGACCTTCATCCAGGTGTCCATGTTCTTCCATGGTACGCCCAGTTCGTTGTCGTATTGCTGGATGTATTGATCGGTGCCGTACATGGATAGCTGCAACGCGCTACCCGCGCCGCTGGCCGCGGCCTTGAAGCGTTGGTCGGTCGCGGTGGTGTAATCGGTAAGGATGCCTCCGTAGCTCCAACCACCGATCGCCAGACGATCCGGATCGGCCTTTCCGGTCTTCACCAAATGATCCACTGCGCCAAGCAGGTCCACCACTTCCTTGTTGCCCCAATCCGCCGCGATCGCCCTGCTGTACGCCATGCCACGTCCGGTGCTGCCGCGGTAGTTCACGGTTACCACCGCAAAACCTTGCGCAGCGAAGACCTGTGGGATCAGGTCGAAGGCGAAATCATCCTGTGATGTCGGGCCACCATGGATCCACAGGATCAAGGGAAGCCTCTTGTCCTTCGGTTTTCCTGCAGGCCAGAAAAGGAAATTGCCGACCAGCGTTCCGTCCCTGCTTTCGGAATCAAAGGCTTCCACAGAGGCCAGGGTGATGGATCTCATGAACTCTTCATGCACATGCGTGAGCTTACGAACGGTCCCCTTCTCGAGCACATGGATCTCCGGTGGTGTCGACGGATCGCTGCAAAGGGCGACCCATCCCTCACCAGGACCACGCTGGAGTTGGCCGAACACCTTGTCGCCGCTGGTGATGGTCGTTCGTTTCCCATCCAGATCGAATGCTTGGACGTTGGCCCTTCGATCATCATCCACTGTGACCAGGACCGATCTGCTATCCTCCGACCAACGCGGCGCCGACACTGTTCGATCCAACGTCGGGTCCAGGATCTTCGGTGTTCCCCCGGTCGCTGGTATCACAGCGATCTGCTGCTGATCATAGATGTCCGGCTCCGGGGTTTGGGACTTCAGGTAGGCGATCCACTTCCCGTCCGGGCTCCACGCGGGGCTGTTGTCCCCATCGGTCCACGTTGTCAATTGCGTCAAAGGAGCACCTTTCCTGGCTTCCATCACCCAGATATCGGTGTTGCCGTTCCGATCGGGATCGGCGGTACGGTTGCTCACAAAAGCGATCCGCGTTCCATCGGGCGACCAGATCGGATCGCCCTCGTCAAAGTCTCCGGTGGTCAATGTGTCGAGCTTCTTCGTTGCCACATCGAAGAGGTACAAGTGGGTCCGTTTGCGTTCGAGATAGCCCTCCCCATCCTGCTTGAAGTGGTACCGATCGATCATGATCGGCTTGGCGGTCCGGTCCTTCTTCGCTTCCTCATCCTTGCTGTCCTGGTCCTGGATCTCCAGCACGATCTTCTTCGAATCGGGGCTCCATACGTAGTCGGAGATGCCGTATTGCAGGTCGGTCAACTTCTCTGCTTCCCCGCCACGGCGATCCATGCGCCAGATCTGTGCCTTCTTCGTCTCGTAGCGCGAGGAGAGGAAGGTGAGGTACTGGCCATCCGGTGACCATCGTGGATGGTCTTCTGCTTCTGGACTGGCCGTCGATCTCACGCTAGCTGTGCCATCCCAACTCACCATCCAGATGTCACGATCGGACTTGTCCTTGACCGAATCCGGCGTTGCCAGAACATATGCGACCCACTTGCCATCCGGCGAGACGCGGGGGTCGGAGATCGTCTTCAGATGGTACACATCCGAAGGGGTCAGGGTGCGTTGGGCCATGGCTGCTTGCGCCACGCCGAATGCAATGAGCAAGGGGAGGGTCCTCATTTGCCGTAAGGATAGTACAACAGACTGGATCTTCGTCCGACCCAGGCGCGGCCGGGCCGTTGATCGATACTTCCACCGAGGACCGGTCCGTGCGGACCGGTCGATCTACTTCGGTGGCCCCTGTTCCTCTTCGTCGGCTTTCCTCAACCCCTTCAGAACGGTCTCCATCGTAATGCCTTCCAGCACCTCGATATCCAAGCCGTCGCTGAGGCCGGTCTTGATGTACGTCTTCTCCCAGTCCTCGCCCTCCTTCACATCCACAAAGGCACTGTCCCCTTTGGCGTTGAAGGTGACGATGCCTTCGGGCACGACCATCGCGCTATCCTTGCGTTCGAGCACGATGTCCGCGTTGGCGCTGTAGCCGGAGCGAAGGGTCTGTCCTTCGTTGAGCTCCACCGCGGCACGGATCTCGAACTGGATGGCACCCTGGTCTTCCACGCCTTTCGGTGCGATGTATTCGAGTTCTGCATCCCACTTGGCGTTCGCGACAGCACCCACGGTGAGCACCACCGGCATGCCGAGCTTCACCTTGCCCACTTCGCTCTCGTCCACCTTGCCCTGGAAGATCAGATCGGCCATATCGGCGATGGTGGCGATGGTGGTGCCCTCGTTGAAGTTGTTCCGCTCGATCACACTGTTGCCTTCCTTCACCGGCACGTCCAGCACCATGCCATCGATCGTGCTTCTTACGACCGTGTTACCCGCGCTGGTGCGGCTGATACCATCCCGCACCACCTGTAGCGCTTCCTGGGCGGCATCCAACTCCTGTTCCGCGTTGCGCAACGCGATATCGTAGCCCTGCATTTCGCTGGCGCTGATCACGCCTTTGTCCATCAGCGGTTTGTTGCGGTCGAAGGTCATTTTCGCATTCTGCACGCCGATCTCGGCGCTGCGTACGCGCTGCTCACCCTGGCTCAAGGAGAGCATGTCCGGTACGATCTGGATCTTGGCCAATTGATCGCCCTTCTTCACCTGCTGCCCCGCTTCGATGTAGAGCTCGCGGATGATGCCGCTGACCACCGGCTTGATGAGGATCTCCTTGCGCGGCACGATGCTGCCGTTGGCGACGGTCTTCTTGATCAACTCGTGCTTCCGCGGTTTCTCCAGTTCGTACTCGGCGGGCTTCTCCACACTTTTCTGGTAGAGGAACCAGAGCGTCCACAGGAATAGGAGGGCACCTAAGGTGATCAGCAGGATGCGACGGAAACGTTTCATGTTCTTCTGGTGGTTCGATGGGGTCAGGTGCCGCTGCGCAAGGCTTCCACGGCGCGTATGGAAAGTGCGCGACGGGCGGGGACGAGGCCTGCGAAAAGGCCACAGGTGATCAGTACGACAAGGGAGACGATCGCCACGGTGATATCGACCTCCGGGTTGGCGAAGAAATCGCTTTCGATACCCATCGCCCCGATACCCTCGAGCAGGAATACGCCGCTCACGAGTCCGATGTATCCCGCCAGGAAAGTGAGCGTGAGGGCTTCCAACAGGATCTGCACCGTGATGCTGGCCGGTGTGGCCCCGATGCTCCGTCGTATACCGATCTCCTGGGTGCGCTCACGGATGATGACCAGCATGATGTTGCTCACCCCGACCACACCTGCGACCAGCGTGAGGATCCCCACGAACCAGCCGAGCCCGGTGATGGCCAGGAAGAGGTTGTTCGTCATGTCGAACATTTCCTCCACATTGAAACTGCCGAACGCGAGTTCGTCGTCCGGATGCACCCGATGCCGCTCGGCCATCAGTTTCTTGATGTTCTTCTCCAGCACACTGGCCTTGGTCCCTTTTTCAGCGGTGATGGCGAACCAGTGTACTTCATTCATGGCGTTGAATGCACGCTGGAAGGTGCTGAAGGGGATATAGATGGTGGCATCCTGGTTCTCATCCATCTCCGCAGTGGCCTTGGTCTTGTGCGTCCCGACCACCTGGAAATACACCCCGTTGATCTTGAGAAAGGTGCCGAGCGCGGCTTTTTCCTCGCCGGCGTACAACACATCGACGACGCGCTGACCGATCACGCAGATCTTTCGGCTGTCCAGCAGGTCCTTTTCGTTCAGGAACCGGCCCGCGGTGATCCCCGTGCCCTGGATCCGCATGATATCAGGTACGTCGCCGTTCACGTTGAAGGCGCCGGTCTTGCCCTTGTACACCACGTTGTTCGATCCCTGCCAGCCGCCGAGTTGCAGGCGCGGGGCCAGTGCATCCACGCCGGGCACGTTCCGTCGGATGGCCTCTATGTCACCGTTGTCGAAGCTGAAGTCGCGGCCGCGCGGGAAGCCCTCGAACGGTATGGAGGTCACCTGCGTCCAGATGAAGCAACTGTTGCTCGCCCAACCGTTGAACGCCCCGTTCACCCCGTTGGCGAGCCCATTGCCCGCGCCGAGCATGATGATGAGCATGAAGATGCCCCATCCCACGCCGAACGCCGTAAGTGCGCTGCGCAGCTTGTTGCGGCTCAGCGTCTGCCAGATCTCGCTCCAACGGTCGCTATCGAACATGGTTTGGAAGGCTAGGGGCAGGAGCAGGGACAAGACCAAGGGCAGGACGGCATTCCCAGCCACCTGCACTTGCTCCTGTAATCCCTTTCATCATTCGTCGCGGAGTGCTTCAATGGGACGTATTCGGGCCGCTCGGCGCGCCGGGATAAGACCTGCGAGCGTACCGGTGAAGATCAACAGGATGAGCGCCTGGACAGCAATGCTGACGCTCACCTCCGGGTCGCGGAACATGGGGCCACCCGGCAATAGGCGTGAGATGCTCTCCAGCGTCCCGATGCCGAGCAACAAGCCACCGTAGCCCGCAAGTGCGGTGACCACCAGGGACTCCAACATGACCTGTGTGATCACATTGCCGGGTGTCGCACCCAACGCCTTGCGCACCCCGATCTCCTTGGTACGGTCCTTCACCACGATCAGCATGATGTTGCTCACCCCCATGATCCCGGCGATGATGGTGCCGATGCCCATGATCCAGATGAAGGTGTTGATGCCGGTGAACACGTTGCTGAAGTTCATGTAGTTCTCCAAACTGTTCTCCACCCATACCGCACTCGGGTCCTTGGGATCGAATTGGTGACGGTTCGCAAGAATGGAGCGTGCCCGCTGCGCCGCGCGGATGGATCCGTAAAGAGAGGTCGTGTGCAGGGTGAAGGAGATCTGGTTCAACTTGCCTTCGCCATCGAAGACCCGCTGCGCGGTGGTCAGCGGTATGAAGACCTGGCTGCGGTCGTTCTGTCCGCGGCCTGATTCGAACTTGTAGACGCCCACCACCTCGAAGGGAATGCCATTGACCTGGACCCATTGATGCAATGGGTCGGCTTCGCCGAAGAGCTTCTCACGGGAATCCGTGGCCAGAACGATCACTTTGCGGCCTTCCTCCATGTCCAGTTCATTGATGAACCGGCCCATCATGATCGTCTGGTCCTCCAGGAAGAGGTACTCAGGCTCGATGCCATGGATGCCATAGTTCCCGTAATTGTCCTGGTAGTTCAGCAGGCTGTTCCCCCGCCACAGGCGGTATTTCCCGGAGCTCTTGTCCAGTTCTTCCAAGCCCTGGCGCAGCGCCGTCAGGTCCTCGTTGGTCAACTCGATCTCACGGTTGCTCAACAGGCCTTTGAAAGGCTTGCTGGTGGTACCGCCCCAGATGTGGATGGCGTTGATCGCATTGCCCTTGAAGCCGTGCTCGAAACCGTTCCGCAGCCCACGACCTGCGCCCAGGAGGATGATCAGCATGTAGATCCCTGTGAACACGCTGACACCGGTGAGGATCGCGCGCAACTTGTTCTTCGCGATACTGTCGAAGACCTCTCGCCATTGCTCACTATCGAACATGGGTGCGGGGTTGATCGGACCGCCCGTCGGCCGTCACTGATGCATTCGTGCTCTCGATCAGGCCATCCTTCAAGCGGATCACACGCTGGGTCTGTGCCGCAATGTCGTTCTCGTGGGTGACGATCACCACGGTCAGTCCCAGTTCACGGTTCACCTGCTTCAAAAGCGCCATCACCTCGCTGCTGGTGGCACTGTCCAGCGCACCCGTGGGCTCGTCCGCGAGGATGATCTTGGGCCCGGCGATCAGCGCACGGGCGATGGCCACACGTTGTTTCTGGCCGCCGCTCAACTCGTTGGGCATGTGGTGCGCCCAGTCCTTCAGACCCACGCGATCCAACATGTCCTGGGCTTCAGCCATGCGTTTCGCCTTCTTCACGCCCTGGTAGTAGAGCGGCAGGGCCACGTTCTCCAACGCGTTCTTGAAGGTGATCAGGTTGAAGCTCTGGAACACGAAGCCGATGTAGCGGCTGCGCAATTGGGCGCTTTCGGTCTCGTTCTGGCCCTGGATGGTCATGCCGTCGAGCCGGTAACTGCCGCTGTCGTAATTGTCCAGGATGCCGATGATGTTGAGCAGGGTGCTCTTGCCCGAGCCCGACGAACCCATGATGCTGACCAGTTCGCCCCTGGCGATGTGCAGGTCGATCCCCTTCAGGACGTGCAGGACGTTATTGCCCGTTCGGTAGGCTTTGCGGATCCCTTGGAGTTCGATCATGGGCAGGTTCGGACGGGTACGAAAGTACCGGGCGGCGGCGCAAGAGCAGGATACCTTACACGAACGGCGGACCGGCAGTAGGAATGGCCGGGACCGGTTTTAGTAACGCTGTGGGCTACTATACGGTCCGACGGAAGATGAGATCGAAGAAGCTCCTGTCCACGTGGATCTCCTGCAATACACCGTCCTTGTACGCGTAGTTGTTCACCTTGTCGCCGGGCAGGGTCAGCCGGTACTTCCCGGGACCGATGGACTCCAGCGGACAGTGTTTGAGGACGCTCTCCACGAAGATGGTGCGTTGCCCCACCGGTTCCTCGAAGTACATCCGGGCGGTGGTCCATTTCACCTCCTGGTCCAAGGGGAAACGTTGGCCGGGATGAATGAAGCACGATGGCTCTGCAGCAGGGTCCAGATGGCTTGAATCGCGCAGCGCCCCGTTCACGGATATGCTCGTGTGGCAGCGATCGAGAAGATCGCCCATATAGTTGACGGTCAGAATGGATCGGACCACCTGCTTCCAGATGATGTCGAACTCGGAATAGGAGGTCATCAGGTACGTCGTCCGCTCGCCGTTGACGGAGCGTGAAGCCAAGATCCTGCCCACCACATCGTCACCCTTCAGTACATCGAACCGGCTTTGTTGGGCGGATGAGCCCCCGATGATGACCAGGAGGAATAGCGCGGTCGCGAACGCCCTTGTCCACGTGCCGAACGGTGTGTGCGTGCGTAGGTCCACTGATGCGAAGTGCGCCCTCAAGATAGGTGGAAGAAGCATTGTAGGCAGGTTCTTGTCCTACAAGGACATCGCCGGTCCTTGGAACCCCTATTCGCCAGCAGGCTTTTCCAAGTATCGTGCGGCTTGTTCGCTTTCGTTGCGAATATGCTCCAACACGCGTCCATGGATGCGGTGCAGGATGGCATCGCTCCAGATCCTCCAGTACCAGGCCGGCCAGATGTCATGCGTGTACCATGTGGTGCCTTCCAGCAGGGTGCTTTCTCCGGCTTGTTCGATCAATTTGAATTGCCCGTTCCGGCTGCGGAAGAACCCGTCCACGTGTGGTGCATCGATCTGCTCGTAGATGGTCAGTTCCGTCATCGGCGGTGGATCGTCCAACACGTCGAAGGCGAGTAGATGTGGCTCGTCCCATACGGTGATGGGTTCCACGAACGGGCCGGTGTTGAACTGGCAGAAACGGCAGGCACCGACGCCCGTGCCCTCGATCCGCGCTTCGACCGGATAACTGATCCCTGCGCGGAAAAGAAGCTCGTCCGGCTCTTCCATCCGGGAGAATGCCACCAATTCGTTCCATACCAGCTGCGGCGGCGCATGGACGATGACGTTGGTGATCACCGGGAACAAGGGAGCTTTGGACGGGTGTGCGGCTTCGAAGGCCATCAGCCCGGGAGCCGAGAGGACCAACAAGCACATGGCCGTGGCCCCGCCCGGCGTGCGTTGGGAGAGGGCGTGCCCCACCAAGGCACCGGCCAATGCGATGGCGTACACGATCGGTGCAGCCATCAGGATGCACAGGAGGCCTTCCATCGCGAAGAGGAAGATCGCCGCCAAGGCCAGCGTCACCGTGAGCATCGCGATGCCCAGGCTCTGCTTCAAGGAGCGGATCTGTGCGTGGTTGTAGAGATATGCGCTCACGGCCCCAAGAATGAAAGGCAGGCCGATGAAGAGGGCCAGGCCATAGTCCTCCAACATCCGCACATTGAGAAAGCCGAGCGGTACCACCAGGAGCACCGCAAAGAAGATGGAGGCAATGGCATTGCCGGCGCGACTTTTCGGCAGGATGCGGTCCAACCAAGCGTATTGCGGCAGGTCCAGGGCATTGATGTGTGCCTGGGTCGGTACTACCGCCAGGGCAGTGAAAAGGAAGAGCCGTACGACCGGCAGGATCATCAATACACCGATCCATCGGTTCCAGCCCGCATCCTGTGCACGTTCGATGGACAGGACAAGAAGTACGACCGTGAGTGCCACATGCACACCCAACGTGATCCATAGCTGCGGGCCATCCTCTCCGATCAAGCGGAACGGGTCCAGGAAGTGCCAGGCGTCAGGGAACACGAACATTCCTCCGGTGGAGGCTACGGTTCGCAGGACCAGATAGGCCACCGCGAGTGCGACCGTGGTCCAGATGATGTAGGGGAGGCGTTTCATGTCGGTGGTCGGGGTAAGTTATCGGCCAGATGGGTCCAAAGGCATGTCGAGCGTGGTGTTCCCTTGCGCTATCGTTCAGCGCGTTGGTGCGGTCACCAAGGGTCCGCCGGTGTTGCCGAACTGTGCTGCACGTGCCTTCTTGCGACCACGGAAGAATAGGAACAGGTTCAGGAAGAGCATGATGCCGAGGTAGATCGCGAAGCCGCCCAATTTGCTCGCCAGTGTTTCAACGACCTCCTGGTTCGTGTCGAACGGGTTCTCGCTCCAATAGCCATCGACCTGCATGATGCGCAGCGCGAAGCCGATGTTGAGCAGGTAGAAACCGGTCTCGAAGAGCGTGTTGGTGGCATCGGCGATATCCGTCCTGCCTTTGAAGATGTCCAGCATGAACACACGTCCGTTGCGGAACAGCGTGCGGGCCACATAGAGGGTGAGCGCGAGGGCTACAGGCAGGTAGACCGCATAGGTGATGATGATCTTGTTCGTCATGGCTGTTGGGGTTTTAGTTGGGGCGCGAGATCTTGCGCCCTTGCGCGTTTTTGGGCGATACGGCTCCAGATGAGGAGGACCGCGATGTTCTGGTAGTGCAGGGCCGCGAGCGTGAAGAGGATAGTGGCGATACGGGTGCTCAATACCCCGAGCATGTGGTCCACACCGGTGATCGGTCCCCACTGGGCGATGCACAGGGCGATGTATCCGAGGTTGACCACGTAGCACCCCACCAGCAGGATGTTGTTCACCGCGTCCACGAAGTCGACGTCATCGTGGAAGATCCTCAACATCCAGACCCTGCCATGCCGGTGGCATACCTGCGCCACGTACACTGCTATCCCCAGCATGGCCGGGAAGAAGAGCAGGTAGCTGAGGAGGTTGAGGTTCATGTGCTGAGGTCATACCGGACTTGCCCCGGCATCGCGTTGAAGGTGTTCGGCTATCGGTCTTAACAAAGTTGTACTTTCAAGAAATAATGAAACATTGTGCCATGGAAAAAGCTTCATCGGAGCAGGGTGGAGGCGGCTTTCAAGAACCATTGGACATCGCTGCGGGTGCTGCGCTCCAATACGGCATCGATACGCCCCGTCAGGTCATGCAGGTCGGCGGCCATCTGTTTGAAGGCCTTCACCTCAGCCGTGTTGCCGCTGGTCTGCTTCAGTTCGCCCAGGAAACGGACCATCGGCTCCAATTCACGCTTCTTCCGTTCCCGGGTGATGTGCGTGGCCACCTTCCAAACGTCCTTCTCTGCCTGGAAGTACTCGCGCCGTTCGCCGGTCTTCAGGATACGGTCCACCAAGTGCCAGTCGATCAAGGCACGCAGGTTCATGTTCGCATTGCCCCGGCTGATGTTGAGCTGGTCCATCACATCCTCGGTACTCAATGGTCCAGGACTGATCAGTAGGAGCGCATGTACCTGTGCCATGCTCCGGTTGATCCCCCACTGGCTGCCAAAAGCCCCCCAGGCTTGGATGAACTTTTCTTTGGCTTCGGGGAGTTCCATTGCGACGGAGATCGATGGACCAAATGTATTCTAGTATTACATGTACTTCCAAATATTATTGAAACTATTTTTCACTAGGCCGGTTATCGTTTGGAAATTGGACGACCTGCAACCTATTTGTGGGGCTTGCGGAACTATTTTGTCATCCCCTCGATCGCCATGGAAATCGTCAGCACCCATATCCTCGATCTTCTCGAACGCCACTTCGGTTACAAGTCCTTTCGCCCGCTCCAGCAGGAGGTGATCGATCATGTTCTTGCAGGAAGGGATGCCGTGGTCTTGATGCCCACCGGCGGCGGAAAAAGCCTGTGCTATCAGGTGCCGGCCATGGCGTTGGATGGCTTGACCGTTGTGGTATCGCCGTTGATCGCCCTCATGAAGGACCAGGTCCAAGCGCTGCAAGGCAACGGCATCCCGGCCGCATTCCTCAATAGCTCGTTGGATTTCGCGGAGGAACGCCTGATCCACCAGCAACTTCGCCACGGTGAACTGAAGCTGCTCTACGTTTCGCCGGAACGGCTGTTCCAGCAAGGGTTCCTGGACCAGTTGGATGATATGGACGTGCGGCTCTTCGCGGTCGATGAAGCCCATTGCATCAGCAGCTGGGGTCATTCTTTCCGGCCCGAGTACAAGCAGCTGAACGTGCTGAAGAAGCGATTCCCTGCGGTGCCGGTCATCGCGCTCACCGCCACGGCTGATCGGACCGTGCGTTCGGAGATCGTCACGCATCTGGGCTTGCACGATCCGCGGGTCTTCATCAGCAGCTTCGATCGGCCGAACCTCTCGCTTGCCGTGTTGCCCGGGCAGGACCGCTGGAAGGCGATCCAGCGCATCATGGGCCGCCATGCCGGGAAATGCGGCATCATCTATTGCAATAGCCGCGCGAGCACTGAGAAGCTCGCCAGCAAATTGCAGGGCATCGGTATCAGGGCGGCCTACTATCACGCCAAGCTGGATCCACTTGAACGCAGCAAGGTCCAGGACGATTTCATCCAGGGGAAATTGCATGTGATCTGTGCCACCATCGCTTTCGGCATGGGCATCGACAAGAGCGATGTACGCTTCGTGATCCACTACAACCTGCCCGGTACGGTGGAAGGCTACTACCAGGAGATCGGCCGGGCCGGGCGCGATGGCAAGCCTGCGGAAACGATCCTGTTCTACAGCTACGCCGATGTGCAAACGCACATGCACTTCGCCGAGGAGATCGAGGATCCGCGGTACAAGGAGGTGATCATCGCCAAGCTGGACCGCATGAAGGAATATGCCGAAGCGCAGGTGTGCCGACGGACGATCCTGCTCAGCTATTTCAGCGAGAGCACTGCGGAACCTTGCGGCAACTGCGATGTCTGCAAGGACCCGCCGAAGTTTTTCGATGGCACCGTGCTGGCGCAGAAAGCCCTGAGCGCCGTGGTGCGTAGCAGGGAGCAACTGAGCATGAGCGTGCTGGTGGACGTGTTGAAAGGCACCCGAAGCCACGAGGTGAACGACAAAGGATGGGACCGTATAAAGACCTTCGGTGCCGGCAATGATGTCAGTGCCTTCGCCTGGATCATGTTCATCCAGCAGTTCATCCAATTGGGGTTGATCGAGATCGCCTACATCGACCATTACCACTTGAAGATCACGCGCGCCGGTGAAGCGGTGCTGCAAGGGGAACGTCCCGTGCGCTTGGTCTCCCCGGAGACCATCAAGGAAAGGCAGGAGCGCCCGAAACTGCGGAAGGACCTTGTCGTGGCCGAGCCATCACCCGCCTCCATGGATCTGCTGGCCGCACTGAAGGCGTTGCGCCGCACCATCGCCACCGACCTGAAGAAACCCGCCTACATCGTCTTCAGCGATGCCACCTTGTTGGATATGGCCGAGAAAAAGCCGAGGAACATCTACGAGTTCCGTCTGGTGAACGGGGTAGGGGACCATAAGGCGTCCCAGTTCGGCAAGGCCTTCTTGAAGGCGATCGCAGAGTCGGAAGCTGGAAATGCCGGATAACGAAGAAACCCACCGAAAGGTGGGCTTCTCGTATGCGGTCCGGACGGGACTCGAACCCGCGACCTCCGCCGTGACAGGGCGGCATTCTAACCAGCTGAACTACCGAACCGACTTGCTTCGTTTTTCAACGGAGCGGGTGCAAATGTAAGGGTGAAGGACGTTCCTGCAAGGGCTTCGCGAAAAACTGCGCAACCTCAGTAAAGGCGCGCCCTTTTCGTCAGGAATTCCAGAAGCACAGGCTCGAAACCCGCGTTGATGTCTGCTTCAACCAGATCGATGCGATACTGGGCGCACTTGAGTTTCAACCGGTGCCAACGCTCGGTCATGGCGGCTTTGTAGGCATCACGTACTTCCGCCGGGTGTGCCTTCACCTGCTCGCCGGTCTCCACATCCACGAAAGTGTACGGACGGTCCTGCAGGTCCAGTTCAAGTTCGTGCTTGCGGTCCACCACATGGAAAAGGATGATGTCGTGCTTGTTGAAACGCAGGTGCTGCAGGGCATCGAACACCTCCGCCTCACGGTCCGCGCTATCCAGCATGTCGCTGAGGACCACCACCAAGCTGCGCCGATGCGCCCGCTGGGCAATGTCCTCCAACGCTTCCACCACTGAAGTACGTTGACCCCGGGCCGGGGCATCCTTGGCCAACAAGCCCTCCAGGTGCTGCATCAAATGGCGGAGGTGTACGGCGTTGCTGCGCGCTTCCTCGGCCACCAGGACACCTTCGCTGAAAGTGGTCAAGCCAACGGCATCGCGCTGCTTGCGGAGCATCTGGATGAAGGCCGCCGCCGCATGGGTGGCGAACTGCACCTTGTTGAAGCCTCCATTTGGCGGGGTTTCAGGGTAATACATGCTGCTGCTGGCGTCCAGGACCAGCTGGCAGCGCAAATTGGTCTCCTCCTCGTACCGCTTCACAAAGAGCTTGTCAGTGCGCGCGTAGAGTTTCCAATCGATGTGCCGGGTGCTTTCACCCTGGTTGTAGGCACGGTGCTCCGCGAACTCCACGCTGAAACCGTGGAACGGGCTCTTGTGAAGGCCGGCCAGGAACCCCTCCACCACCTGCTTGGAATGGAATTCCAGCTGACTGAGTACCTGAAGTGCTTTCTGCTCGATCGGCATGGGATATGGCGACTATGGAAGGCGTTGAAGCGCAAAGGTCGACATGGAAGTTCAGATCTTCAGGCCCCCGAATACGAGCAACTAAAAGTAGAGGGTCACGTCCTTGGGACGGACCCATTCCAATGGACCTGATCCGGTACAACATGCGACACCTGCTAATCTTCCTGCTTCTTCCGATCAACTTGGTCGCACAACGCACCGACTGGATCTACTACACCTCCACGCACGGCTCAAACCTCCGCAATTTCACCAAAGTGGACAGCGAGGGATCGACCATCACGGCAGTGGAGTTCTCCAGTACCATTACTGTGAACGGGACCTTGTTCGGCTCAGGTGGGTCTGAGTCCATCTTACTCATCAAGGTGTTGCCATCCGGTGAGGTCGATTGGGCGAAGCAGTTCGGTTCCACCGGCGATCAGTTCGTAGGGTCGCTGGCGGTCGATCAGGAAGATCGTATCTATCTGCTCATGGCGGTCTCCGGCTTCCACACGTCCTTCACGGCGGATGACACCCTGCTTACACTGCCGTCCGTCGGGGAGCGTACGGTGCTGGTCCGTGTATCCCCGGATGGTGACGTGGACCGTGCCCGCGTCGGTGGAGTAGGTTGGGCGATGGATGCCGCCGGAAATGATCTGTATTGCATACAAAGCATCACTCCTGGGACGACCCATTTGCAACGGTTGAACAGCGACCTGGAATTGGTCTCGAGCGTTCAGTTGGGTACGCTTGAGGCGCTGAACTACATGATCGAGGCGGATCCCGCCGGGTACATCGCGGTGGCCGCTTCGGAGTTTACGGCCGATGCCATGGAGATCCAGGGGACCGCGGTCCCGAACGATGCCACCGATCAGAACGAGGCCTTCGTCATGCTCCTGAACTTGGAAGGCGAATTGCAATGGGTGCGTTCGTTCGGTGCGGTAAATGCGATCCCGGAGCGTGTGTATGGCCTTGCTGTGGCGGATGATGGCCGTGTGTTCGTGGCCACCGCCAGCGATACATCGCTCACGTTCGCCGGGTCGTCCTTCCCGGAGCAGCCGCCGTACTACCCGCAGGTGGGTTTCCTGCTGGCCTTCGCGGCCGATGGATCTGAGGACTTCGCCATCCCTGCCTATTCGCTGTACGATCAAGTGCGCTTTTGGGATGTGATCGTGGACGACGATGGTAACATCGTGGCGACCGCAGATATCGTTTCCAGCGGCCTCGTGAACGGTATTCAGATACCTGCCGCCGCAAGGCCCTATGGGCTGATCAAGCTCGATCCGCAGGGCAATATGCTCTGGTTGAAGCATCCGTTCGCGGGCAGCAACACCATGTCGGCAGCCGCATTCGATCTTGGTCAGGGACCCGACGGGGCCTATTACCTCGGCGGGTTCGGCCAATGGTTCAGGGTGGATTGCTCACCCACCACCACCCCTGGCTGGCGCTACTTCACCATGCGTATCGTCGAGGAGGATCCGATCTTGCCCGAAGCGGCCTTTTCCTGGTCGGCCACCGGTGGTGAGGTGCAGTTCACGAACACCTCGACCAACGCGACTAGTGCCAGTTGGTCATTCGGTGATGGCAGCACCAGCACCGCGTTGGACCCACTGTATACCTATGCCGGGCCTGGAGTTTACGAGGTGATACTGACGGCCTCCAACGGACCTTGCCTGAACCGGGATACGATGGACGTGAACATCCTTTCCACGAGGGGCCCAGAGGTAACGGAGACGCACGAGGCGTTCGAACTGTTCCCGAACCCTGCCAGTGATCAGGTACTAGTTCGCTCAGCCGAGGTCATTTCTGGCTTACGGTTGTTCGACATTACTGGCCGGAAGGTGTCAATACCTTCGGACGGGGTGGGGTCCAAAACGGTGCGGTTGGATGTCTCCGGTATGATGCCGGGTCGCTATCTCCTGGAGTGCATCACCCCGGAAGGTCCGGCGGTGCGAACGCTGACCGTTCGCTAGTGCACCTTGTTGAATGTGAATAGCCCGGCTTCAGTCGGGCCTTTCACATTCGAACGATGGCGATGGAACTCCCTCCCGGTTTCTCCTTCAATCGCGGATCGCACCTGGTGGATTGAAGAGTTCCCACTCATCGTACAGATAGTCGGAGTCCTTGAAGGTGGCGACCCACTCGGCGAACAACGGCCGGAATTCCTCCACTGCCTTCCGCAGGAGGTCGAAGTACGACTGCTCGCTGTAGCCTCCCATCTCCAAACCACGGAGCGCGACGACCATCTCGCGGCATGCGCGCCGGATCAGGCAGGCATTCTCCATTTGCAGGTCATACAGGCTCGACCCATACGCACCGGCGATCTTGGCACCGATGAGGTAGGCGTTGGACATGATGTCGTTCTTGCTCTCCTTCAGCAGGTGGTCGTTGAACTCATCCCGCTTGGTACCGCCGTCCTTGGGCTCATCGGGCGCACTTTCCACGATGGCGGTGGCCAGTTTGCGGATCTCTTCGGCCTTTTTGAAGAGCGGTGTTTTCCTGTAGGTGTCGTGGTCTTTCATACCGTTGGTGGATGGGCGCGTTCGTCAGGACCGTGAATGAACGAAAATGGCCGTGGAGAGGTAGGCACCATCCACGGCCATCAACGCCTGTTCCCGATCGGACCTACCCATAATGAAAACCCCG
>DEQO01000124.1 GCA_002360495.1 Flavobacteriales bacterium UBA3364 | reverse complement strand
GTGGTGCCGGACCTGCACGAGCTCGTCCTGGACCGTTGCCACATGCGGTACGACGGTGATGCCGATCATTTCGAAGCGGATGTGGAGCTCCCGCTTGTCTCCTTGCTCGGCGTGGAGGTGGACTCACTGCGTTGCAGGGCGACTTCGGACCAAGGGGCCATGCGTGGCGCACTGGACGTGGAACGTGCACGGTATGGGAAATGGTCCATGAAAGGGATCGGTGCGGACATGACGGCCCAAGGCGGCGTAACGGACGTGGAGATCGAAGTGGTCGGTGACGATGACGTGGGCTCCGACCGAAAGGGGTCGCTGCTAAAGGTGGGGGCGGAGGTGAGGCTCGATGCCGAGGCGGTGGAGGTGCGTATGCACGATGAGCTTATCCTCGATCGTCAGGTCTGGAGTTCTGCACCTTCGGACCTGTTGCGGATCTCCCCGGCAGGCATGGAGGCCACGGACTTCGCGATCACCAACGGCGTCCAACGGCTTGTGCTGCAGACCGGCGATCAGGTGGAACTTCGGCTCGATCATTTCGAACTCGACAATGTACTCGGACTCATCGCCGCTTCGGATACGGTACCGCTTGCAGCGGGCGTGGTGAATGGCGGCGTGCGGATCCCGATCGAGGGGAGACAATTAGGTGCACAGCTCGAGGTCGACGACCTGGAGGTGATTGGCGTAGCGGTGGGCTCGCTCACCATCGGCGCGCAGCAGCCGGATGCGGAGCACATCACCTGGGCGGCTACCCTGCAGCATGGATCGGACCTTGTCGAATCCAGCGGCTCCGTGGCGATCACCGGGGCCACCGATCTTGACGCCCGGGCGCGGATCCGGGCTGCTGACGTAGGGTGGGTACAGGCCTTCGTCGACGAACACCTGAGCGAGCTGCAAGGTGGCCTGCATGGAGATGTGAGCGTGTCGATGACCGGGGAGCGCCTGGACCTTGATGGCCGCCTGGATGTGGATGATCTGCGCGTGGGTGCGCGGGCCCTCGGCCAGACCTTCTTGTTCTCGTCTGGCGCGCTGCTCCTGAATGGACCGCGCATCGCGTTCGACCGGCTCGTGGTGCTTGACAGCCTGCAGGAGACCTTCCACATCGGAGGAGGGCTGACCATCGAGAACCCTGTCGATCCGCTGCTCGATCTCGATCTCCGTTCGGAGCGCTTCCATTGGGTGAAGAGCACATATGCGGAGAACCCTGATTTCTACGGCGACCTGTTCGCGGGCCTTGACCTGTCGATCAAGGGACGGTTGAGCGCACCGCGCATTTCGGGCGGTCTGAGCATCGCACCGGGTACGGACTTCACGCTGGTGATGCCCGGCAGCAAGGTGGAGATGGTCGATGGGAAAGGCGTGGTCGTGTTCACCGATGACCCTTACAGGATACGCGGCGACAGCATGGCCGTGCTCCATCACGCGCTGCAGGATTCGCTCAAGGCCTTGTTCGGCACCAACGAAGTGGATGTGCGGATCATGGTCGACAAGGACGCGCGCTTCGCTTTCCTGCTCGATCCGGCCTCCGGTGATCAGGCAACCGTACGCGGTGCCGGCGACATGCGCTTCAAGTACGCGAAGGACCAACGTATGCACCTCGATGGTTCCTTCACGGTGGAGGAGGGTGGCTATACGCTGAGCCTTTACAGCCTCGTGCGCAAACGCTTCGACCTGGTGAAAGGGAGCGTGGTGCGATGGAACGGGGATCCGATGAAGGGCGCCATGGACATCATCGCCAGCTACCGGTCATCCACGGCGCCGCTGGCCCTGGTGGAGGACGAGGTGGCCTTGTCCGAGTCCGAGCGCAACCGCTACCGCAAGCCCCTGCCTTTCGAGGTGTACATCGACCTCGCCGGCACCTTCTCGGATCCGAGGATCTCCTTCCGGCTCGACCTGTCCGACATCGACAGGAAGAACTACGCCAAGGTGAACAACATCCTCGACAAGCTGGCGCAGAAGGGCAACGAGGAGCAGCTCAACCGGCAGGTCTTCGGCCTGCTCGTGCTGAACAGCTTCATCCCCTCGGGGGCCGCCAGCGACGAGGGCAACCTGAGCGGCGCAGGCATCGCCACGAGCACCGCGCGCAACAGCGTGAACGGACTGCTCACCGATCAGCTGAACTCCTTGTCGGGCCAGTACCTCAAGAACGTGGATATTTCGGTGGGTGTGAACACCTACAACCAGACACAGGGCGGAAGCAGCTACCAACGCACCTCCGTCGACTACAAGGTGAGTCAGCGACTGTTCAACGACAGGGTCACCGTGGAGGTGGGTGGCAGCGTGGGCGTTGATGAGCACGGTTCCAACGCCGGACCGGTCACGAATACCAATACGGTGAATTACGCCATCAGCTACACCCTGACGCCCGATGGGCGCTACCGGGCACGGGCTTACCACGAACCGGGCTACGACCTGTACGATGGTGAGATCACGATCAGCGGGATCTCGTTGCAGTATACCAAGGAACTCGAGGGCAAGGGTCGGGGCCGGATGCGCAAGCACGGACCTGCCTCGCGCGGCGCTCGAACGCCCGCGGAAGAAACCCCGAAGCGGCCATGAGCGACCTCAACAAGCCGGGTACGTGGTTGCCATTGCTCATGGTGCTGCTGCTCGCTGGCTGTCGCGGCCTGCGCCATGTGACGCCGGAGGATCCGCTCTTCACCGGAAGCGAAGTGGTCTTCACTGTAACACCGGAGGACGACCCGAAGGGTGCGCATGGGGAGCTGGCAGGCGTGGTCGAACCCTCTCCGAACGGCACCTTCCTCGGCATGCGCCCCCGGCTGGCCATCCACAACATGTTCAAAGAGCCGAAGGTGAAGGGCAAGGGTTTCAGGAACATGATGCGGTACAAGGTGGGCGAGTCGCCGGTTCACCTCAGCGCATTGCCTTTGACCGATATCGATGCGGCGCTGGTGAACCGTATGAACAACCGCGGCTACTTCTCAGCCTCCGCATCGCACGAGGTGGTGCGCAAGGGCCGTAAGGCGCGAGTGGTCTTCACCGTGGTACCGGGCCGCGTGCACCGTATCGCATCGATCGCGCACGGGGACACGGTGCCTTCGGCCGATACCTTGCGCGAGAATATCCGCCTGACGGCACCGGGATCGCTGATCCATGCAGGTGAGGCCTATTCGCTCGAGCGTGTACGGTCGGAGCGGGACAGGGTGGTGGCCGCACTGCGCAACAATGGGTATTACCACCTGGGGAAGGAGGACCTGGAGTTTGCGGTGGACACCTCGGTCGGTGATCGGCTTCTTTCCCTCAGGTTGCGCACTTCCCTGGAGGCTGAACAGCTTGACCTGCGCCGGCACTACATCCGCTCGGTGCAACTGCACGGCGATATGGAGCCTGATGCCCCGCCGCTCGATTCCGTCGTAGTGGACGACCAGCTCTACGTGAGCTACTTCGGCTCCTACAGACCGCGTACGCTCACCCGCGCGGTCTCCATCAAGCCAGGGCAGCCATACTCCCTCCGACGCACCGAGCGCACCCAGGCCTTTCTCGGCAGTTACGGTGTCTTCAGCGGTGTACGTGTGGAGTACGAGGAGGACAGCCTGAACGAGGGCATGCTGGATGCGAAGGTGATGGCCACCCCGATGAAACGCTTCACACTCTTCTCTGATGTGAGCCTTTCAGCCAAAAGCAACAACTTCGCCGGTCCCGGGCTCAAGGCGGGCTTCAAGGACCGCAACCTGTTCCGCGGAGGTGAACAGCTCGTGGTTGACGCGACGGGTCGCTTCGAGGCGCAGGTCGGCACCCAGGGGACCACCACTTCCTACGAGATCGTGTTGAACGCGGGCCTTCGGATACCGCGTTTGCTGTTGCTGCAAGGCATCAAGATCGGTGGGTCGTACACACCGTTCACCAATTTCAATGCGAACTACGGCTTCTACCGGCGCATCGGGCTGTATGGCATGCGGACCTCTTCGAGTACCTACAGTTATTCCTGGCGCAGCAATGCACGTACATGGCATGAACTGGACGTGATCGAGGTGAGCCTGAACGAGCCGTATTACACGAGCCCTGAGTTCGATGAGTTCCTCTCGGAGAATCCCTCCATCCGCCGCAGTTTCGAGGAGCAATTCATCGTTGGAACGGGTTATTCCTACGCGCACACCACACAACAAGGCCGTTCGGACAGCAACTGGTGGTGGTATGGCGGTGGCATCGACGCGTCCGGCAATTTGCTCTCCAGTGTGAAGTCCTTCACCGAAGGTGAACGACCTGACGATGGCTACAAGCTTTTCGGCCAGGTGTTCGCCCAGTACGTGAGGCTGCGTGCCGAGGCGCGCAGCACGCAGCGGCTTGGTGATCGCGGAGCCGCACTGGCGGGGCGTTTCCTGGCTTCTTCTGGCCTCTCCTATGGCAACAGCACGGTGATGCCCTACGTGAAGCAGTACTACAGCGGCGGACCGAACAGCGTGCGCGCCTTCCGCGCCCGCAGCATCGGTCCGGGCAGTTACGCACCACCGACCGACCAACCTGACAACGTGCTCGTGGACCAGGTGGGTGACATCCGGATCGAGGCGAACCTGGAGTACCGCTTTCCGATCGCCGGTTATGTGAAAGGCGCCCTGTTCGTGGATGCCGGCAACGTGTGGTTGTTGCGCGAGGACCCGCAGCGTCCTGGGGCGGAATTCGAGTGGGGCGACGCCGTGGACGAACTGGCCGTGGGTGCAGGCTTCGGCATCCGATTCGACGTGGAGGTGATCGTGCTGCGCCTGGACCTCGCGATGCCCTTGCGTCGACCGGACCTGGCCGCGGGTGATCGTTGGACCTTCGACGACCTGGATCCCCAACTCGAGGACAACGCGATCCTCAACATCGCGATCGGCTATCCGTTCTGATCGCGGCGAGCCGCTGCGATCCCGCCGTACCTCCGCGCGTGTTCCTGCGAAATTCTACTGGTATCCATAGGTCAACTGACCGCGGCGACTGCTGGGCGTGCGGTTGACAACGTGCCGTTGGGACCGCTCAGGAGCGATGGCGTTCCCGTCACTGGCCTTGGTGGAGGTTCACTTCAAGTAGTTCACGCTGGTCCATGGACCTCCGTTGTACACGTCGAATCCTGCACGTTTCAACACATCCACGGCCATGCCGCTACGGGCACCGCTGCGGCAGCAGGTGATCACGGGCTTGCTCTTATCGATCTTCTTCAGTTGGCCCTGGAGGCGGTCCAGCGGGATGTTGATCGATCCGCTCACATGGCCGCTGCGGAACTCGTCCGCCGAGCGCACGTCCACGATGGTTGCGCCTTGGGCGATCTTCTCGCGAAGGTCCACTTTGGGGCCTCCGATGCCGAACAATGTCTTGAACATGGTCACTATTGTTGTGCGGGCAAAGGTCCGGCATCGTTCCGGCGCGGTCGGTGAGACAGGTCACAAAGGCCGATCAGAACACGTAGTTGATGATGAGGTCGATGTGGAGCATGTTCACCTTGTTGAAGGACTGTCTTTCGGTAGGGTCAGCGTCCGTTATCGGCACCTTGGCGAGGCCGATGAACTGGGCGGCTAGTCCCTGCCACGCTCCCCGGAACTGGTACTGGGCGTTGATGGTGGCTTGGGTGTAGGAGGGCATCGCGTACTTATTGAGCCGGGCATCGCTGAGCTCGGGCAGCCGGTACAGTCCGCCATCCACTTCGATGCGCCAGCCGGACCGGGTGTCCTTCCAGATCAGGTTGAGCGTGGCTGCGTCCACATCGCCGAGGCCTTCGTTGCGTTCGCGTGGAAGGAAGGTGTAGAAAGGGTCCCGGCCCCATTCGCGCGGCATCAGGTAGCGGCCATGCGCCGTGATGCGGGTGTAGTTCAACTGCCAGCGGAACTTTCCGAGCACGTTGCGCAACCGACCACTGAAGGCCCAGGAACCCTGGTCTTCCGGCATGTAGGCCAGGCTATCCACTGCGTTGTTCCCGGTGGCCGTGGGGTCCTGCTTGATCGCCATGCCCGATAGGCTCCAGCGGTCCTCCTTCTCGCCGGCATCAAGCTGGAGCATGGCCGTGTTGAAGATGTTCTCGGTGTAGACGTCCCAAAGTGAGAGTGCCAGCTTGCGCCCGAGCGGATGCCGGGCCGACAAGGCGAATATCCCGGCACTGCGCAGGACGTCGCCGTACATGGAGGCTTCGCCATCCACGTTCTTGCCCGTGGGGTAGACGCTCATGCTCTCCGCCACGGGGTACCATTCACGGGTGCCGCGCGGAGCGACCCGGTAGATCCATCCGCCCTCCAGCCGCGTGCCTTGCGCTGTGCGGTGCCGCGCCCAAAGCCCTTCGAACAGGCTGGGGTGCATGCGGCCATCCTGCGGGTTGAGGAAGGGCGTGTTCAGCTCCTGCTTTCCGAAGATGAGGTTGGTGCGCCCGTTCGTGGCGAGCCAGTCGAGCTGGAATTCGTGCAGGTAGGCGAGGTCGTTGGTAATTCGGGGGTCGTTCACGTCATAGAGCCCGATCTCGTAGCGGTTCGGCAGGCCGGTCACGGGGTCGGGCACGGTGAGGTCCGAGCTCGCGAGGTCGAAGGTGTAGCCACCGCTGAGCTTGAAACGTGCACCATGCCACCGCTGCGAGGTGAACCCGAGCGTGCCACCGAAGGCCACGGCGTGGTAGTCCCTCGGGGCCCCATCGTTGATGGTGACCATGGTGTACTGCCGGAAGCGACCGTCCACCTCGCCACGCTTCATGACCTCGTACAGCTTGCTTTCGCCGCGGAGCGTGTCGTTCGAGGGAATATCCTGCTCACTATGCTGCGCCACCCCGAACATGGGGAGAACGAGCAACAGGGCAAGTGCCAGCACCCACCGGCCGTTGATCGGTCGATCCCAGGGTAAGGTGGTCATGCGCTAGAAGCCGGCTTTGATGTAGCTCCAGCCGTCCTCCTGCCGCTCCACGATGTGGATGATCCCGGCCTTCACGTAGCCGGCCTCGGGAAGCACTTTCGTTCGGTCGAGTTTGCGTTCGGAGATGGTGTTCTCGCAGGCCAGGAACACGATGCCCTTGGATGCGAACTCACGCACCTTGTCCTGCACAACGCTGCGGTCGCTCATGAGCATGTCCATACCGGGGCCGTGGCACACCACCTCGAGCTGCATGGTGGGAGCGGCCTCCTTCATGTTCCGGAACTGCTTCATGAGGTTCTTGTGCACCAGCGTGTCGCCGCTGGTGAGTTGCATCACGATGCGGTGCTGACGCACGCCCTCCTGGGCGTTCACCGTGAACCCCAGCGCGAGCGCGAGCATCAGGAACAGGATCTTCTTCATGGCGCAAAGGTCCGGTCACGGGCACCTACCTTTCTGTGACCTTGCTCACGGAGCGGTCCTCGGAGCACCTCAAACGCCGGTCGGGTGTACCCGCTGGGCCGTGATAACTGCGTGATAACAATAGTCTACGTTCGCAATCGATCTCCAAAGCCATGCGCCTAGCCACACTTCTCACGATCGCGCCCATTGCACTGAGCGCGCAGACGCTCGTTTCAACAATGCCTCAGAACCGGACGGGTATCCTTGAGGAGTTCACCGCGATCAACTGCCCGAACTGTCCGCAGGGGCATACGGTGGCAGCGGATCTGGTGGCCAATAACCCCGGACAATTGATCGTGGTCGGCGTACATGGTGGGGGACTCGCCATTCCTTCTGGCAACCAACCCGACTTCCGCACCACTTGGGGTACGTCCATCTGGTCGCAATTCGGGGTGAATGCGCAACCTCTTGGCATTATGAACCGGACGGCCCATAACAGCCAATTGGTCATCGGCCGGACGAACTGGCCCAATGCGTTAACGGCGAACCTTGCACTGCCATCTCCGGTGAACATCGGAGCGGCGACGCAATTCGACCAAGGCACACGCGACCTCAGTGTTGAGGTTGAGGTGTATTACGCTGGGAACGGCGCTGGGGGCAACGATCACCTGCATGTGCTGCTTACTGAGAATGATATCATCGGCTTTCAGGCCAATGGTAGTGCGAACTACTCCCACCAGCACGTGTTGCGCTCCTACATCACGCCACTCTGGGGCGAGGAGATGACGAACAACACGCAAGGCACGCTGGACACGCGCAGTTACACTTTCAACGTACCCATGGGCTGGAACATCGACAATTGCCATGTGGTCGCGTTCGTTGGTGAGTACCAAGGCGAGATCCACAATGCGGTCGAGATCGGGGCGAACAACTTCTCCACGGGCGTCCAAGACGTCTCGGATACTCAAGGACTATCGATCTATCCCCAACCCGCCACGGATCGTTTGTTCATCTCAACGAACGCATCTGGAGCCATGAACTACGAGATCACCGATATGGGCGGGCGTTTGATCGCAAGTGCGAACACGACCAGCGGCAGCACGATCAGCATCGATGTGAGCGCGTTGAACAACGGCGTCTACTTGCTTCGGGTCGATGGCCATGCGCAGCGCTTCGTAGTGGCGCGATGAGGTCCGCCAAGTCCTCTCGTCGGTCGCCGGGACGTGATGTTACCGATCTTGCGGGCATGAGCACCACGCCGACCAAGGGCTTCATTCCCTACAACCCGAAACGCTATAGCCCGGAAGAGACAGCGCTGTTGTCTTCGCACTTCTTCACCCTTCTCGACGGGCGCCGGAGCGTGCGGCACTTCAGTCCGGCGCCCATCGCTGATGAAGTGATCGACAACCTCGTGCGCACGGCGAGCACAGCCCCGAGCGGCGCGCACAAACAACCGTGGACATTTTGCGTTGTGACCGACCCCGCAACGAAGAGCGCGATCCGCACAGCGGCTGAGGAAGAAGAACTGCAGAACTATAGCGGCCGTATGCCCCAAGAATGGCTCGATGATCTCGCGCCGTTCGGTACCGATTGGCGGAAGGGATTCCTGGAGGTGGCGCCCTGCCTGATCGTGGTCTTCAAGCGAGCCTACGAACCGGGCGCGAACGGAACGAAACGCAAGAACTACTACGTGGAGGAAAGTGTTGGTTTGGCATGCGGCTTCCTGCTTGCTGCTGCGCGCCATGCCGGACTGGTCACGCTCACGCACACGCCGAGCCCGATGAACTTCCTATCGAAGTTTCTGCAACGGCCGGAGAATGAGCGGCCCTTCCTGCTGATACCGGTCGGTTATCCCGCTTCGGATTGCATGGTGCCGGACCTGAAGCGTAAAGGCTTGGAAGAGGTGATGGTGCGTTACTGATCGATCGTCATGCGCAAGATCCTCCTCATTGAAGACGACCGCGACATCAGCAACCTGGTGCGCTTGCACTTGACCGACCTGCAATACGAGGTGGAGCAGATCTTCGATGGACAAGAGGGTTTGGTTCGGGCGATGGAGCGGCAGCATTGCCTGATCGTGCTGGACCTGATGCTGCCCGGCATGGATGGCGTCACCATCTGCCAACGGTTACGCGCAGCGAACGTGCCCACGCCGGTCCTTATGCTTACCAGTAAGGCCGAGGAGATCGATAAGGTACTCGGGCTCGAAACGGGAGCGGACGATTACATGACCAAGCCCTTCAGCGTGCGTGAACTGCTGGCGCGGGTGAAGGCGCTGCTTCGACGCATGGAGGGGGCGCAGATCTCCACCGCACAGTCGAGCGACGTCGATATCCCGGGTCTGCGGATCAACACAGCCAAGAGGGTCGTGGAAGTACATGGCCAACGCGTGGAGCTCACGCCCAAGGAGTACGATCTGCTCTTGCACCTGGCCACGCATCCGGGTGTCACCTTCACCCGCGACGAGCTGTTGAGCAAGGTGTGGGGCTACGAGTTCAGCGGCTATGAGCATACGGTGAACAGCCACATCAACCGTCTGCGCAACAAGGTGGAGCGCGACATCGCCAAGCCGGAGTTCATCCTCACTACCTGGGGCGTTGGCTATCGGTTCATCGACGCCTGACCATCATGCTCAACAGCCTTTTCTGGAAAGTCTCGGCCATCTACCTGGCGCTGCTATTGGTGTTCACTGCGATCGTGCTGAAGATCCACATCGCTGCATCGAGCAACCACGCGTTGGAGGTGACGCAACGCTTGAACCATGACCTCGCACAGCATACCGTTGGGGAGATCAAGCCTTTCCTCAATGGCGAGGTGACGGAGGAGGCCATCGGCACATTGATGCACAGCATGATGGCCGTGAACCCCGGCATTGAGGTATATGTGCTCGATACCGCAGGCGCTATCCTGAAGTACGTGGCGCTCGAAGGCGAGGTGAAGAGCGATCGTGTGGACCTGGCACCCGTGCGCGATTTCATCGCGAAGAAGGAGCACGACGGCTTGTTGGTAGGTGACGACCCACGCGCCCCCGGTGAGCGCAAGATCTTCAGCGCAGCGCCGGTGCTGGAGAACGGTGTGGCGCGTGGCTATGTGTACATAATCCTGGCCGGACAGGAGTATGTCGGTGCTACGGAGACACTTTTCGGCAGCTACTTTCTGCGCCTGGGTGGCCGGTCAGTGCTCATCGCCCTGGCCTTCACCCTCGTGTTCGGTCTGCTCGCCATCTGGTTCATCACGCAGAACATCGAACGTGTATTGGATGGCATCCGGCGCTTCCGTGCCGGTGAACGCGATGTGCGGATCGAGCACAAAGGCAACGGTCAATTCGCCCAGGTGGCCACCACTTTCAACGATATGGCCACCACTATCGAGCGCAACATGGACGAGTTGAAGGGCTTGGACAAGTTGCGCAAGGAACTCATCGCGAACGTGAGCCACGACCTGCGCACGCCCATTGCAGCCGTGCAGGGGTATGCGGAAACGTTGCTGCTGAAAGAAGGCACACTATCGCCCGAAGAACGCCGCGAGCACCTCGGCATCATCGTGAAGAGCACGGACCGATTGAAGGAACTGGTGGATGACCTTTTCACGTTGAGCAAGCTCGAGGCCGGACAGGTCAAGCTGGACCTGGAGCCCATCTCATTGGGTGAACTCGTACACGACGTGGTGAACAAACTGCGGCTGCACGCACAGAAGAAGAGCGTGGGCCTCAACATCATCATGGCCAAAGACCTGCCCATCGTGGAGGTGGACGTGAAGAAGATCGACCGCGTGTTGCAGAACATCATCCAGAACAGCATCAAGTTCTGCGGCCCGGGCGACCGGATCACCGTGGAGCTGGATGGCAATACCGAAGGCGTGGATGTGCGCATCAGCGATACCGGACCTGGCATACCTGCGGACGAGCTGCCATTCATCTTCGATCGGTATTACCGAGGGCGGCGCTCTTCCACTTCGGAAGGATCGGGTTTAGGGCTCGCCATTGTGAAGCGCATCGTAGAGTTGCACGGCAGCACGGTGAAAGCGATCAGCCGGGCGAACGAGGGTGCGCAGTTCAGTTTCAGCTTACTGGCCAGGAAAGCGGCGTGAAGCCCGGCTTATCGCTTCACGAACTGGCCCGTGAACACGCGGCTACCGCTCGTCGCGCGGTAGCTGTACGTGCCGGCAGCAGCGCCTGGAAGCGTGAACCGAATGGTGTTGCCCTGCACGGCGGATCGCAGGAACACCGCACGCCCACGGCTGTCCGCGATCTCCAGATCGAAGGAGGAAGAGCTGGGGATGTTCAGCACCAGCGTGGCTTCATCGGCCATCGGCGAGGGAAAAAAGCGTTGGTCGCTGGCGGTAAGTTGATCGAAGACGATGGACTTCACGGAGGAGTATCCGTCGAGGCCGAGCTTTAGACGGTAGTACACGGTGCTGAATTCGGGTGGCGCGTTATCGACCCAATCGTAGGGCACTGCGTTGGAGGTGCTGCCACAAATGCCTGCGATGCGATGGACCTGGGCGAAAGTCACACCGTCGGTGGAGCGTTCCACATCCTGCCCGTTGCAGGTGCTGCCGCCTTGTATGGTCCAATCGATGCGGATGCCGCCTTCGAGCTCCGTGAGGGTGTACGCGGCGATGATCGGATGCTCCTGGGCCAGGATGGTCAGGGGTGCCGCGCACAGCAAGAGGCTGAATGTTCGAAAGGCCATTGGAACAGGACTTGTTCGCCTTGTGGAACGAATGAGGCACCAAGTTAGTGTGGCGCGGCCAGTGTACAGGCCCACAGCATCCGGTTAGGACAGGACATACAGCGGACCTTTTCTGCATGGCGATCGTCCCGACACTATGAACCACCCACCCACTCCGGAACTCTTGGCGTTGATCATGTTGTGCATCGGTTGTGGACACGCCGCAACTCCATTGCCCGATACCTCCGCACGGGATGAGCAACACATCCGTTCACGTTATGCGAGCATGGACAGCCTCTTCGCGATCGACAGCATGGCTGCCATCGCCTCGGTGTACCATGATTCGGCACGCATTGTCACCGGGCGCTCGATCACACGTGGCCGTGCTGCGGTCACGGCTTACTGGGATGTGCTCAAGGGTCGTGGCATTTCATGGGACCACGGCATCGAGGAACTCACCGTACGTGGCGACCGGGCCATCCAGCACGGCACATCGAAGCTGCTTTACCGCAGAGATGCGGACACGATCCTCTCGCACGTGCGCTACACGGTGATCTGGGTGCGCGACTCCACCGGCGAGTGGTGGATCGACCTGGACCACTACACACAGGAGCCGTGATGAGATGAAGTTCTTGCGGATCTTCGTGCCATGCTTCCCCGCTCCACCAGATCGTCGTGCTTGAGGCTCGTGCTGCTCACTCTGGCTGCGAAGACCTGGGTGCTACCCACGCAAGCCCAATTCACTTGGACCTCCGTCGCTCCGCTCCCGATGCCCACGGCCAACCACGCACTGTGCGCGGGACAGGTCAATGGTGTATGGAACGTGTACAGCTTCGGCGGCATCACCACCGGTTTGACCAATGATCAGATCCACCGCGACGCCTTCAAGTATGATGTGTCTTTGGACCAGTGGTCCACGCTGCCCGGTGTACCTGACGCCCTGGGCAAGATCGCGGCCTCGGCAAGCGTGGTGGGGACCACGGCGTACGTGATCGGCGGGTATCACGTGTTCGATGGCGCGCCCTTCGAGCTCAGTTCCAACAAGGTGCATCGCTTGGATCTGCTCACCGATACCTGGCTGCCCGATGGCGCGCCAGTGCCCGTTCCGATCGATGACCAAGTGCAGGCAGTATGGCGCGATAGCCTGATCTACGTGATCACCGGTTGGAGCAACAACACCAACGTACCGAACGTGCAGGTATACGATCCGGCGCTGGACACATGGAGCGCAGGAACACCTGTTCCGAACAACAACCAGTACAAGGCTTTCGGCGCGAACGGCACCATCATCAGCGATACGATCTACTACTTCGGAGGCGCGAGCACCGCATCCAACTTTCCTGCGCAGGACCGCTTGCGCATCGGCCACATCGATCCGCTGCAACCCATGAACATCACTTGGCTGCCTGCTGGTACCGGTGGTCTGGGCGCACGTTATCGACCGGCGTGCGTGGTGGTGAACGATGCGCCTGTATGGATCGGAGGTTCGGCCACAAGCTACAACTACGATGCGGTGGCATACAACGGCAGCGGTGTGGTGCAACCCGCCACGGAGATGCTACGCTGGGACGGTGCCCTCATGGTGAGCGCAGGTTTCACGGTGCCGCATGTGATGGACCTACGCGGTGCTGGCGCTCTGGACAACAACAGTTTCATTGTCGCAGGTGGGATCGGCACATCGCAAACGGTGTTGGATAGCGTTTGGTTGGTGACCGCGGATGTTGTGAGCATCGAAGAAGCATCCGTTCAGGACCTATTGGTTGCGCCGAACCCGACGACTGGTCGGTGTGTGATAAGGTTCCCGAGTGCCGTGCGGAAAGCACGGTTCGATCTGCGTGATGCGCTTGGCCGCGAAGTCATGTCCGGTTCGGTGAACGACATTGAGCTTCGGCTTGACCTGACGGACAAGATGGCGGGTGTGTACGTACTGCACATTCCGTTGGAGAACGGGACCGCGTGGCGCGCCACGCTGATCCGCGAGTAGCGACTTCCGCCACAGACATGTGATCGGGCCGTGACCGTTCCGTGACCGGCGGCGTGGTGCTTTGCGAACTCAACAACGATCACATGCGCAACACACCACTGCTCGCCGCCACCCTGCTGGCCGCGATGGCCTTTACCGGCTGCAAAAAGGACGAAGAGGAGATCCCGACACCCTCACCTGTCAGCCCTACCGTGTACGACCCTGCCACTGCGCCCCGCATCAGTGTGGATCGCTTCAGTGCGGATGCCGGAACGCTCATGGTGCGAGATGGAGTGAACGGACTGCCCGCCGCCAACACCGGCATCGACTTCGACCAGGCACCCTTCATCACCAAGGGATTCGGACCGCAAGGACAGGTTGTGGAGTACTACAACTTCGATGTGCAACCCACCGCGGCGATCCCCATCTATGTCTGTTTCAAACCAGGTCAAAGCGCACCAGTGAGCGGGCAGCTCAACATCATCGGCAAGATCCCTGGTGATGCCGGCTACAACGACTTCTGGGAAGTGGTGAAGGTGAACGTACCCGACAGCTACACCGCCAATACGCTGGCAAGCCAGAACGATGTGTTCAACAGCGGTTACAGCCTGGACTATACAGGCATGATCGTGAACTGCCCTGTGGTGCCGGAAGGAAGTACCGCCGCCAAACGCTTGAACGGAGCTAGCACCGGACTGGTGCAGTGCTGGTATGATCGCAAAGTGGGTTTCTACTTCGACTTCCAGGAAGCACCGCTCACAGAGGTATCGAATGCTGTGCCCACATCGCCGATCTATGTGATCTTCAACATCAACCCCGATCAACCGAATGGCGGACCGCCCAGCGGATTCGTGACCGAGACCGGCAACGACCAAACGCACAACGTGCTCGCAACCATACCCGGACAGGCTGGCTACTCGCCCTTGTGGAGCGTTAGCGTCATCAACAACTCAGACTTCGGCGCGGTGAGCAACCTGAGCACAGCACAAGGAGCGAACATCATGGCCATGAACGTGATGAACGTGAACTGTCCGGTGGTGCGCGTGAACTAGGACCCGGAAGATCGCGATGAATCGAACGAGCTGCGGCAGTTCGTTTGAACGCCCTCCTCGCGCACGAGCAACCCGGTAACCGCCGGGTTGCTTGGTGTTGCGTAACCCATCTTGGCCATACACAACGGATGCATTCATGCGGTCCACATGCCTGGGCGCCTCGTGCAGCACAAGAGGACCCGAAGGAGATCGAGCTGGGCGCTCGACGTGCGCATGTCCCAGGATCGAACAGCCGGACCGTGTGGTCGTCGGACCCTGATCAGGAGCATTGGCCGCGATCAGGGCGCAGGTGTATGAGCGTTCACCTCGCCGATTCCTTGTGCAGGAGCCGCTCGGGTTCTTCAGTATGGCGCACCTTGGTCGACGAACGACCGTATGACCACGCTTCACGGCGTCACTACCCCCGCCTTCAACAAAGAGTAATTCATCGCGCTCGTGGTTCGGGAGATACCCAAGAACCTCTTACTGCCTGTGGTGGTGGGCACCATAGGCTGTACTGCCAAAGCGGGTGCATGCGACGAGGATGCTCTAGCCAAGGATCGGCTAAAGGAGCGAAGGCTTGGCCAATACCGATCACTTCCCCTGCGAAACCACGCAAATTCGCAGTTGACTTCGTCAGCTCCAAGTCGAACGGAAGACTTTGACTGGAACTTTCTTGCGTGTCATCATTTGTGAGGAACGGGATGAAGGCGGCCGTCGATCACCGAACAACTCCACATTCCGCGACAAGCCCCCCGGGTTGCATCCGGCCTTCCCCTCAGGGATCGGCAGGTCGAGTTCGGCATAGTAGGCCACCCACGCGGGGAAGAACGCTCCAGTGCGCGGGTCCTTGAAGGTCATTGGAGCGCTGGTGAAGACCGGGTCTCCGCTGTTCGCGTGCTCGTAGGCCATGGCGATCAGTTCGCTGCAATAGAGCTTGCCGTTGTCAGGGAGGAAAGCATCATCGTAAGGCATCCCGATGAAGGCGAGCGCATGGGCAGCGGCGCGGTCGGCGAGCGCGCGATGTGCCGGCTTCACGTGCCGGGCGAGCACCTTGGAGCTACGCTGCTGGAAGTCGGTCAAGGACGTAAGGTGCACATCCGCACCGATGGCCTCGATCACCGCCAGGGTATCGGCCATGCGCACCACCATCCCCACATGGCTGAAGTCGCGGCCGCCGTAGCCTTCGGTCACCGCTTCGATCGCATCGCAGAGCGGGCCACAGTCCAGGTCCTGGAAAAGGAGGTCGCCGGGTTGGACGGTCGCTGCGGCCTGCTCGGGGGAAGGGCTCGAAGCAGGGGCCCCATCATCTGCAGGGTGGGCATGGCGGCATCCCGGCTGCAAGGTGCAGGTGAACAGGAACAAGAGCACCTGGACCGGTCTCAATGGGCGCATCACTTGCAACTATTGCAGGTCCCCTCCAATTGCAGCTGACCGCTCGTAAGCTTGAAGCCCTTCGGGAGACTGACCTTCGGCAGCTCCACGGCCTCCAGGCAGAACACGTGGCCGCAGGTATTGCAGCGAAAATGCGCATGCGCATCGTTGTGATGGCCATGGCCGCAGGCATCGCCGCAGGGCGCGAAACAACTGGTGCCTCGGGCGTCCAGCACCCGATGCACAAGCCCTGCCTCCTCGAAGGCGTTCAGCGAACGGAAAACGCTTACGCGGTCCGCCTCCACCTTCAATCGGGACTCCACCTCCTGGTGCGTAAGGGCGCGATCGGACCCCCGCAGGATGCGCAGCAGGTCCAGCCTCAGCGCGGTAACGCGGAGGTCGTGGTGGCGGAGCATGTCGGTGTCGGTCATCGGGGCAGCGAAGGTGAGGGGCTGGTCGCAAAAGTAAATGCAACAAAGTTGCGTTTGGGAAAGATCCACCATATTTGCAACCCGGTTGCATAAGAGAGCCGACCCATGTCATCCCCTCATCGCCTTCCCGTCACCGTCCTCTCCGGCTTCCTCGGCGCGAACAAGACCGCGATCCTCAACCATGTGCTTCACAACAAGCAAGGCCTGCGTGTGGCCGGGATCGTGAACGACATGAGCGAGGTGAACATCGATGCCCGCCTGGTGGAGAAAAGCGGCGCCCTGAGAGGGACCAAGGAGATCGCCGCATGGCAGGCCGGTCGTTTCCCTGCGAGGGATGAATGGTCGAACGAAGTGGCTCAACCGGAGGAGACGGCGAGCCTGGAAGGATGAGGACCGTGACAGCTCGTTGGAAGGGCCTCCTGCGGACAGGTGATGGTCTTGGTATCATCAACTCCGCGATCTGCATCGTGCATTGCCTGGCCATGCCCTTGCTGATCGCTGCGGGGGCTGGTTTCTTCGAGCACCCGAGCGTCAGCTGGGTCTTCATCGTGCTCGCCTTCCTGGCGGTACGCAGCGCCATCCGTAGCAATCGCAACGCGCCTGTTGCCATGGTACTGGGCATCGGCTGGGGGCTTTTCGCTTTCGCTCTCGCCCTTGAAGGTGTTGATGAGCGCCTCGAATTGCTCGCCTACGCGGGAAGCGCGATCCTCATCATCGGCCATATCCTCAACTGGCTTGACCTCAGACCCTGAAACCCCAAGGAACACCCCATGCCATGAACCATCAACTGAAAGTCATTTCCCTGGCACTGTTGGCCACCGCTGCGACCATAACCGGCTGCAAGAAGGACGAGGATGATCCGGTGACTCCCGCTCCGCTCCCGAATGAAGAGGAGGTGATCACCACCCTGCGCCTCACGTTCACTTCCTCCGGAGGGGCCGAGACCAAGGTGTTCAACTTCGTCGATGCAGATGGCGATGGCGGAGGCGCACCGGTGATCACGACGGACGAGCTGAGCAACGATAGCATCTACTCGGTAGCGATCGAAGTGCTCAACGAGAGCGAGACCCCTGCGGAGGACATTACGACCGAGATCGCCGACGAGGATGAGGATCACCAGTTCTTCTTCCAGGTGAGCGGAGCGAACGCCACTGTGGTCTATACCGATGCCGACGCGAATGGCAACCCGGTGGGCTTGGCGAGCACCTGGACCATTGGTGCTGCAAGCAACGGTACCGTCGTGGTCACGCTCCGTCACGAACCGAACAAGAGCGCTGCCGGTGTAAGCAGTGGCGATATCACCAATGCAGGTGGTGATACGGACATCGAGGTGACCTTCCCGGTCGTGATCGAATGATGTGTCGAGGCTGATAGGGGTGCCTGCGCTTACCGGAATTCGTAGGCATACCCTTCCAGCTGGCTCAGCAACGTGGGGGGCGCATCCGCCGCGGTGATGCGCCCTTCCACTTTTGGCGCCACGGGTGAGTGCTGTGCGAAGTACTCCCGCAGGATGTTGTGCATCGTTGCGTTCGCGCGGCGCGGGTTCTTCACCTTCTCCAGTCGGCAGAGCGTGTCGTCCGGATCGCCCTCACGTTCGCAGGCCGCGATCAGGTAGGTCTTCTGGAGGTCGATGGGTTTCTTGCCGACCTTGATCCAGTTCACGCGCTTGCCCATGTCGTTCTGCATGGTGAAGTTGGCCGTCATGCCTTTGAAGCGCACCACCCAGCCGCCGAAGCGCTTGGAGGGATCCTTCGCGAAGACGTTGTGCAGCTCCTTTTCCAGCCAATCCCACAACTGCTGTCCGGTCGCTTCGCCGAACTTGGCTTCGCTATCCACCGGGATCATGCTCCAGATGTGGTCGTTGGTGATGGGGGTGGGCGTCTTCCCATCGGCCACGATCGGTGGGCAGAACCGGAAGCCGTTGCTGATGGCCACATCGGGCTTCAGCTTCCACATGATGGCATCCGTGATCAGGTTGTCCATCGGGTTCTCGATCACGTAGTAGCGTACCAGCGTGTTCTTCGTGCTGCCCACCACCTTGCCGAGCTGTTCCTTGTACGGCGCGCTCACTTCGTCCACGAGCGTGAGCATGCCCTTGTCCGCCGGATATTTCTCCGGGTCCACGTCGAGCAGCTCGTAGTGGCTGTCCTTCACCTGGCCGTCCTCCACCACCACGTCCAACCGCGCCACGAAGGAGCCGAAGGCACCGGGCTCCACCACCTTGCTGTACTTGGCCTGGATCGGGGTGCGCACACGTTCGTGCGTGTCCGCGCCGAGTATCAGGTCCACGCCCTCCACCTCGGGCTTGTTGGCCAG
>DEQO01000014.1 GCA_002360495.1 Flavobacteriales bacterium UBA3364 | reverse complement strand
GTCTTCTTCGTCATCTCCGGCTTCATTCTTCCGTATGCCATGCATGCGTCCGGGTACACCTGGTCCAAGCTGGGCGCCTTCATGGCCAGAAGGTGGGTCAGGTTGGGCCCACCGGCGTATATCGCGGCCTGTGGAATGATCCTGTACTACCTCGTTTCCATCTGGTCCATCGGGCGACCCGTGAGCGGGTTCGATTTTCCGGGCTTCAGCGCAGGCGCGATCCTCCGCAACCTGACGTTCACCGTGGGATTGACCGATCCTCCGGGAACCGATTCAGGCGGCGAATGGTACAATTTCGTGTACTGGTCCCTCGCTGTCGAGTTCGAGTTCTATCTCCTCCTCGGCCTGCTTTTCCCATTGCTCATGGACCAGCGCCGCAAATGGCTTTCTCCGGTGATCATGGCTGGACTGCTGTTCATCTCGCAATGGCATAGCCTGGCTTTCTTCCGTTATACCGTGTATTTCCTGCTCGGCATCCTTGTGTTCCAGCGCCGGGCCCATTTTCTGGGCAATGTCCAGCTCATCGTGTCGGCGGTGATCTGCTGTGCTTTCGGGATCGCACGTGGGTACACTCCTGAAACGTTGACCTCCCTTGCCGCTGCCGGAGTGATCCTGGCCGCGCCCACTCGTATCCCGCGTCCGTTCATCTGGCTGGGGACGATCTCATACAGCTTGTACATCCTGCACCCACCTGTCGGGTATTTCCTGGATAGTATCGGTAGGCGGATCACCGACATCCACTCCTATCCCATCGGGAAAATTGTCCTCGTCCTGCTTTACACCGCCATCGCGGTCGGCCTCTCGTGGGTATTCCATCGCGTGGTCGAAAATCCGTTCCTGGAATTGTCCAAGCGTGTCGGTCATGGCAAGCGGGGAATGCGCCATGCGCCCGATGCCCGGCCCACCGAGGTCGTACCATAACGCGGTGGTCATGCATGTCCTTCACACCTTCGCCAACAACGACTCCGTCCCGTACCTGACATGGTTCGCGGAGCGCGCCCGGCGTGAAGGTGACCCGCGGTACACCTTCCTGGTGATGTACCCGAAGCGGCCCCGCATGATCGATGAGATGCGCGCGTTGGGCTTCAGCGTGGAATGGATCCCCTATGATGACCGTCAACGGAAACGAGGGATGCTCTTCGCTCTTCCACGCCTGTGGTGGTATATGCGGCGCTATCGCCCCGATGTGGTCCACAGCAACCTCTTCGATGATTCCCTGCCCGGGATGATCGCTGCCTGGCTGGCAGGCATCAAGGTGCGCGTAGTGACCAAGCAGGACACCGGGTTCCATTGGATGCATGCCCCTCGCTGGATGCGCCTGGACCGCTTGATCTCCCGGATGGCGACGCATGTGATCGCCATCTCCGACGAATGTGAACGCTTCCTCATCGAACGCGAACGCGCCGATCCGAAGAAGGTCGTACGCATCCACAACGGAATACCACCTGTGGCCTTCACACAACAGGATCCATCGTTGATGGAGCAACTTCGTGCACGCTTCGCCATTGCCGGCAAGGGTCCCATCATCGGGACGGTGGCGCGTTTCATCGAATGGAAAGGGTACCGCTACATCATCGGTGCCGCCGCACGGATCGTGAAGCAGCATCCTGATGCGCGTTTCCTTCTTTGCGGCACCGGTGGCCAGGAGAACGAGATCCGCAACTTGGTATCCCAGTCGGGCCTGGATGCGCATGTCATCTTTACCGGCTGGGTGGACCGCAAGGAGATGGCTTCGTTCTACGGCCTGCTCGACATCTACCTGCACGCGGCCATCCTGGAACCGTTCGGCCTCGTCTACGCCGAGGCCATGATGAACGGCGTTCCGGTCGTGAGCACACCGACCGGTGCTGCATTGGATGCTATCGTGGACGGAAAAAACGGGATCCTTGTCAATGAACGTTCCGCGGAAGCACTGGCCTTGGGCGTTGAGCGGATGCTGAGCGCAGATGCCCGCGGGATGGGGGCTGCAGGAAAAGAGACGGCCCTGCGGATGTACCATTTCAACGTCATGTGGGAGGGCACGATCGACCTTTACCGGAGGGCATTGGACAAGCAACGATGAGCGCGGTACGTGTGTCGGTGATCATTCCCGCTTACAACGCCGAACGTTGGTTGGTCACCGCCATCCTTTCCGTGCTGGAACAACTTCCGGAGCTCGAGGTGATCGTCGTGAACGATGGGTCCACGGACGGGACCTCGGCTGCTGCACGATCCATGGACGATCCGCGGGTCGTGGTCATCGACAAAGCGAACGGCGGTGTGAGCTCAGCGCGCAACGCGGGGCTCGATGCGGCCAGGGGCGCGTTCATCGCCTTCCTGGATGCGGATGATGCCATGGCCCCAGGGAACCTCCTGACCAAACTACGCACCCTGGAAAGCACGGGTGTCGACTGGGTTTTCGCCGATCTGCAGCCCTGTGATCCCGACCTGCGCCCAACAGGACCGGTGATGGTGGGTACCGAAGGTGATGTGCTCCGGACCATCCTGTCCGGTACCGGGACCGCAGTGCCGGCACCATGCAGTAATTTCCTTGCACGGCGCAAGTGCTTCGATGGCGGACTTCGCTTCGATGAACGCCTCTCCAACGCGGCGGACCAGGACATTGCACTCGGCCTGGCGCGGTCCTTTTCCTACCGGCATATCCCCGGTGCCCTTACCCTTTACCGGGTGTTGCCTGGAAGCATGAGCAAGAACATCGCGCTGTACCAGAAGGACCACCTGTTGTTGTTCAGCAAAGCCGGTAGCAACGGCCTGCTCTCCGATCCCGCCTTCAAGCGGATGTGCATGGCCAATGCATACTGGGCCATCGGTGGCAGCTGGTGGGTGAACGCCGGCAACAAGGCCAAGGCATTGCCCTTCCTCCTTCGCGCGATCCTGCTAAGACCTCAACTGTTGGTGCGGCCCTTCCGCGCCAAGCGACCCTCCTAGCCGTCCTGCTGTACGCGGCACCAGAGCCGCTGGATGCCGAATCGGTATTCGGCCGCCTCGATCCGAATGCCGAGCCGATCCAGTATCGCGCGCAGTTCAAGGCGGTCGAACTCGGAAACATGGTCATCGTCCGTATAGATCAGCTTCACCCCGAGGTCCTTCCGGTATAAATTCAAGTAGGTCTTGTCGAAGTCGGGCAGCTCGATGTAGATGTGGGCGAAGTAATCCTTGAAGGTCTTGAGGAACTCCTCCGGTCGGTCGAGATGTTCGAGGATGTGCGAGAGGATCAGCACATCGAAGCGCTTGGGGTGGTCCTTCAGATAGGCCAGCGCATCGCTATCATGGAACGCCAGATTGGCGTTCGTATGCGTTTTCCGTGCATAGGCGATAGCTGCGGCATCGTGGTCCACACCCACCACCTCGCGCGCTACGGAGGCCAGCATCGCGCTCATGTCGCCCTTTGCACAACCCAGGTCCAGCACGGCATCGTCACGGCCTATGTACTGTTCTAAAAAGGCCCTCGCGTGCTGCCGGAACGGATGTCGATCGGGTCCGTAGTGCCTGAACGAAGTCTCCATGGCCAGCCGATCGAAGATCCATTCGAGGTCCAGATACAGCCGAAGCCTGCGTTCTGCTCCCATCGGCAGGACCTGGTGCATCCTGTACAGGATCGACAGCAGGAGGTTCCGTGGCTTCTTCCGTGGTGTTGTTATCCCCATACGACCATAGTTCAATCTTCCATTCACGAACTCCGTGGTGCATACGCCCCCATTGGCGCCATTACATCGTGGACCGCTTTTCCCAGAGCCATGCCGTGCTCATCATCGTGCGCAGATCGCGTTCAGCCACCCATCCGAGCACCGATCGGGACCGTGTGGTGTCCGAATAGATCGCACCAACGTCGCCATCACGCCGCGGGCCAACGCGATAGTTGAGCTTCACACCACTGACCTCCTCGAATGCGGCGATGGCCTCGAACACGCTGACACCCTCCCCGGTTCCCAGATTGATCACATCGTAAGCCGTATCCATCGACCCGCCCAGTGCATGGTGCAATGCCTTCACGTGCGCGGATGCGATGTCCGACACATGCACGTAGTCACGGATGCAGGAACCGTCCCTCGTGGCATAGTCACTGCCGTGAACGGTCATTTGTGCGATCCTTCCGTTCGCCGTTCGCGTGATGATCGGCACCAAGCTGCTGGGCGCATTGATGGGGGCCTCACCGATCGATCCCGAGGCATGGGCACCCACCGGATTGAAGTAGCGCAAGGCGATCAGACGCATGGCCGGATGCACGCGCGCATAGTCCTGGACGATGCGTTCTCCGATCTGCTTGGTATACGCATAGGGTGATTCGGCCTTGCCCAGTGTGGTGTTCTCGCCCACAGGCAGTTCAGCGATGTTACCGTACACCGAGCATGAGGACGAGAAGATGAAATGCCGGATATCGTGCGCCACACAGCCCTGCAGGAGGTTCAACAGGGAGGCGATGTTATTGTGGTAGTACTTGTGTGGATCGGCCATCGACTCCGGGACCGATTTGAAGGCCGCGAAGTGGATGACACCTACAATGTCCTTCTCGGCCGCAAGAACACGGTCCAGGGCGGGCTTGTCGCAGAGGTCAACGGCATGGTTACGCACACGACGACCGGTGATGCGTTCGATCCGATCGAAAGTGGCCGGGTCCGAGTTGGCGTAGTGGTCGATCGAAACGACCTCTCCCTGCCAGTGTTCCAGCAATTCGATGATGGTGTGCGAGCCGATGTACCCGGCCCCTCCCGTGACCAGGATCCTACTTCCCTTCCCCATAGACGGAACGATAGACATGTTCAGCGATGCCAAAATTGCGATACTTCTCGGCAATAGGACGGATACGCGCGTAAAGCTGTTCCCGCGTGTGCGATCGCAGCAGCAGATCCATCTCCTCCACGGCCTTCCGGTAGTGCTCATCATCCAAGCCCCATAGGATGCTACCGATACCGTGTTTTGCGATCAGCTCAGAGTCGTCGGAGATCGAAGGGGTGATCATGACCGGCAGGCCCAAAGCCCAGTACTCCCCATCCTTGATCGGCGTGCAATACCGTTTCGTTGGCACGGGCCGGACCGGCGTCAGCGCAATGTCGCCCAGACCCACGTAGCGCGGTATGTCGCGATGCGGCACGAAACGGACCGTGAACATGGACGGATCAAGGCCGGCCTTGGACATGAACGGGGCCAGTTCCGCCGTGCTGTGCGAGGTCAACAAGAGGACATGCAGCCGTTCTCCCCACTTCTCACGGGCCACGCGCAGCAGATCGAACACCTCCTGGTCCAGATAGATGCCGCCGAACTTGCCGGCGTATACGACGACCAGCTTGCCATCAAGACCAAGTTCCTTCAGCAGTTCGGGCCGCTTGATCTCCTTCGCGGAGAACCGCTCGAGGTCGACGCATGCCGGCTTGACGAAGAACAAGGTGTCCCCCAGACCGTATTTGTGCCGTGCATATTCGCGCATGCCCTCCGCCGCCGCGATCAGCACGCTGGCGCGTCGGGTCTGCAGTCGTTCAAAGAAGAACAGCACCTTGGACCCCAACGCATCGCGCCTCCATGTCCCGTTCTCCACCATGGCTTCTGCATGCGGTTCATAGCTGTCGATCACCAAGGGCCTTGCCGTGAGGATCGAGACCAGATAGCCGATCATCCCAGCGGGTGTACACCAGGCGTGGATCGTTCGGATGTCATTGCGCCGCACCACGCTGCGCAGTTGCCACACCAAGGCAAGGATCATCCCGAGCGCGCGTGGCCCCAATGGCCGGTAACGAAAACGGTGATGCACGATCGGACCACCTGACCCGGCATCCGGTGCGGGGGATCCATCCTTCTCCAAGGTCACGAGATGGATCCTACTGCCTGGCGGCAGGGTCCGCTCCATGATCCGCAAATAGGGCAGGGTGTAGGTCTGCACAAGTGCATCGGCCCAACTCCAATACGTGATCACCAGGACATTGTGCGGCTTCATCCTGTTCTCATGTATTCCTTCCCGGTCCATCCCTCCATGATCCACCCATGATCACGAAGGTGCCGTTGTGGGTCGAGGCCCGGGATCTCGGACGTTGGACATGAAGCGTCGGCGCCTTTTGGCCTTCTCCATCTCCACCAGGTGACCCGTGCCCATCCGGAAGTTCTGCAGCACGAAGCCCTGGCCTGTCTTGTCCGCGGCGCGCTTCAGCTGGCCGAGGTATACGATGATATACAATACGCTGATGAAGAAAGGCACGAGCGGGATCTTGAAACGCACCAGCGCACCGAAATTCGGCGTGGTGACACCTACCGTGAACCCGAAGAGCAGGGCGAACGTGGTCGCCATGAGAAGGATAGGAACACCACCGATACAGCGCAGGAAGAAATGGGGACCGGCACGTAATACCGCAAGCCCGGCCACGAGAAGGACCCAAAGGTTCTCGAGCCCACTGATGGCCATGATCGGACTGGTCGCCTCCCAGATGTACGGCCTGAAGAGCGCAGCGTTCGTCGCCACCGGGAACTTCATCAATACACCCAGCCATGTCCCGTCGAAACTCCCGACGCTGAACGAATTGGAGCCATAGGATTGCGCGTTCGAAAGATCGCTCTGGGTCACTTGAATGGTGGTCAACGCCTCATCCAAGGCGAATTTGTCCAGTTGATCCCCCAGGTTGTTGAGCACGACAATGGACAGTGCGATCATCGACACCACGGCGAGCGGAAGTACCGCGAACTTGAGCAGGCCGCTGCGCATTGCAGCGACCCTGAAATACAGGATCCACATCACCGTGGCAGGGAACAGCACCATGAAGATGTAGGGCTTGATCACCACCAATGTGATACCGCTGATCGCGATCACGATACTCCGGTGGACGATCTTCCGCTTCTTGAAGAACACCTCGTCCACAGCGAACACCCACCAGCACACTGCGCTGAACGTGAACGTATCCTTCAGGATGGCCGAACCCCAGAAGATGGACGAGGGCATGAAGAGGAACCCCGTCGCCAGCTTGCCGGCCAACTGCGGGTAGTAGCTCACGAACGTGCGGTAACTGGCCCAAACGCCGAAGTACGACAAGCTCGCGATCACGAGCGTACTGATCAGATAACTGTTGAAGGTGAACATCGCGATGATGCTCATCACGCGGATCACGGCAAAGGTCCGGTCCTCCAGGAACACATATTGGTAGGGCTTGGCGGTTTCCAACGTGTAGACCGACCACGCCCGCATGGTATTGTCGCCGAAGAACTGGGTCAGGTACTCCAGGGGATCGGCCAAGGCCATATTGCGCATGGCCGCGGCCGAGAAGAAATACGCTATGGTGTCCCCGCCTTGGTAGTAGTAGAGGTAGATCAAGCTGAAAGCCACTCCACCGAACAACTTCGCGAAGAGCCCCCACAGGAAAAACCTGTACTCCGGAGCGGTCTTGATCCTCCGGTTCTTCTCCCGCGCGAAATAGAGGTACATGCCCAGGACATACAGCAGGCCGAGCATGCACTCCCAGTAGGTGATCTGCACCTCCCCGAAATAGTGGACGTACATCAACGGGAACATCACCTCACGCGGTATTGATGAGGGACCGGAAGCCGACCACGGACCATGGGACCCGGACCGCCCCGAGACGGGACCGGGGCGAAGGCGTGGACGATCACGTACATGTTCTTCCGATCAAGATCACCATGGCCGTTCCTGGCGAACACAGTGTCGCGCCGCCAAGATAGGATCGAGCACGGGCAAGGCCGCCTCATGAGGACGATCAATGATGGTAAGGGCTGCCTTGCAGGATCGTCGATGCCCGGTACAACTGCTCGGCGAACAGCACCCTGACCAACTGATGCGGGAAGGTCATCGCCGAAAGGGCCAGCACCAGATCCGCCCTCCCCCTTACGGCATCCGTCATGCCATAGGCGCCACCGATCACGAAGGCCACCTGCCGCACGCCCTGGTCCCGCCAGCTACCCAAACGCTCCGCAAACTGTGGACTGGTGAGCGCCCTGCCCCTTTCGTCCAGGACCACGATGCGCTCACCCGGTTTCAAGGCGGCAAGTATCCGCTCGCTTTCCACACGCTGCTGGTAGGTCGGCTCGCCCTTTCCGGCCTCCGGTAGAACGACCTGTTCCACGGCGAACGACCGCGCCAGCCTGCCCAGATAATGGTCCACACCATCGGATATCATGCCCCGTTCGCTACGCCCCACCAGGACCAACCGCACTTTCATTCGTACACGAGTGTTCGTAAGTACATGGGCATCAGGGGTTCAACTTGGCCCGGTATTTGCAAATTTCGCAACAAATGGATCGAGCAATGGACCGGTTGGTCGTTCTTCTGGCTTTCTTCCTGATGTCCGTCGGCCTCCAGGCACAGGATGAGGTGAAGGACAAGGTGGTACAAGCCATGCGCACGGGCAACTCCAAGGAGTTGGCCACCTATTTCATCCCGAACATCGACCTCACCATCAAGGAGACCGCGGATGTGTACAGCAAGGCCCAGGCCGAGCAGATCGTACGCAAGTTCTTCAACGACAACCCGCCCGTGGACATCGTGATCGAGCACACCGGGGTGAGCAAGTTGGGCGACAAGTACTTCATCGGCATCCTGCGCACCACCACCGGCTATTTCCGCGTCACCTTCTTCCTGAAGAAGACCGGGACGGACTTCCAGGTGAAGCAGCTCCGGATAGAGAACAGCAAGAACGACTTCTGATCGTGCTTCCCGAAGGTACCGAGGCACTCATCGATCGCGCTTTCAGCGAGGATGTGGGCGACGGTGACCACACAACGCTGAGCACCATACCTGCGGATGCCAAAGGGGCTGCCCGCCTGTTGGTGAAAACGGACGGCATCCTCGCCGGTGTGGAATTGGCCGAGGCCATCGCCCATCACTTCGATCCAGCGCTGACCATCCGCACCTACCTGCATGATGGGGCCTCCGTGAAGAACGGCGACATCGCATTCACCATCATGGGCAACACACGCAGCATCCTGATGGTGGAACGCGTGCTCCTGAACTTCATGCAGCGCATGAGCGGGATCGCGACCATGACACACCGTTTCGTGGAGGCCGTTGAAGGGACCGGGTGCAAGGTGCTGGATACGCGCAAGACCACGCCCGGCTTGCGTGCCATCGAAAAATGGGCCGTGCGCATCGGCGGCGGCCACAACCATCGCCATGGGTTGCACGACATGGTGATGATCAAGGACAACCACCATGACTTCGCCGGTGGGATCCCCAAAGCCATCGCCGCTGCGCGCACCTATTTGAAGGAACAAGGGAAGGACCTCGCCATCGTAGTGGAGACCCGCGACCTGGCCGAAGTGCAACTGGTGTTGGACACCGGTGGCGTACAACGCATCATGCTGGACAACTTCACGCCCGAACTCCTTCGACAGGCCGTCAAGCTCATCGATCACCGCTTCGAGACCGAGGCCTCCGGTGGCATTTCGCTGGCCACGGTGCGGAAATTCGCAGAGACCGGGGTGGACTTCGTCTCCGTGGGCGCCCTCACACATTCGGTGCCGTCCCTCGACCTGAGCCTGAAAGCACTGTAGCGGATGATCGAACGGCTGAAACGGAAGCTCCTCTATTCGCGCAGCAACCGTAGGCTGATCGGTTGGGCGCGCAAGATCGAACTACCGGGGTTCGAGGGTTTCAGCTTGTACGAGATCTCGCGGTTCTTCTTCCGCGCCCTTGCACAAGGGAACCTGGTCACGCGAGCTTCGGCGATCTCCTTCAAGCTCTTCGTGGCCTTTTTCCCGGCGGTGATCGTGCTGCTCACCATGATCCCCTACATCCCGATCGAGGACTTCCAGAACAAGCTCCTGGCCACTTTCCACGACATGCTCCCGCTGGAGGTGTACCGCTTCATCGAATCCACGTTGCATGACCTGCTGGTGCGGAAGCACGGCACACTGCTTTCGGTAAGCTTCATCGTCGGCGTGTTCATGGCCAGCAACAGCATCGATGCGATCCTCATGGGCTTCAGCGGGAGTACCAACCACACGACCTGGCACACACCCCTGAAACAACGGTTGCTGAGCATCGGCCTGCTGGTGGCGCTCACCTTGCTCACCATGGTGGCCATTCCCTTGCTCACGCTGAGCGGGATCATCATCTACAAACTGGACACCCTCGGTTTCTTCGCGAGCTATTTCCAGGTGGCCGCCTTGTTCCTGGCAAAGTGGATCGTTTCCATCCTGGTGGTGACCATGTTCGTATCCCTGCTCTACAATGCAGGCGATCCCACCGCACGCAGGTTCCGCCTTTTCACACCGGGCGCCATCCTTGCCGTTTTCCTTGTGCTCCTGGTCTCACAGGCCCTGGCCTTCGTCTTCTCCCATATCACCAACTACAATGCGCTGTACGGTTCCATCGGGGCCATCCTGGCCGTGCAGCTGTGGATCTACGTGAACATGATCGTGCTGCTCATCGGTTATGAACTGAACACGAGCATCATGCGTGCCCGGATCGACCGAAGTGCCCACCTCAAGGTACCCGCCCCGGCGCCCTCGGTCCCGGTCCATTAACTTGGGGCCGTGACCATGCGGCAACTCCTCCTCCTGCCTCTCCTGTTCCTCGGCCTGCCAGCGAAGGCACAACCCTTCGATGACAAGCACCCTCCCAACACGTATCGCAACGCGGACAATCCATACTACTGGAAGAACCGGCCGCCACGCCCGGGGTATTGGCAACAGGATGTCCATTACGTGATCAAGGCGCGCATGGACGATGCCACCAACGCATTGACCGGGGAGGAAGCGCTGACCTATGTCAACAATTCGCCGGACACATTGAGGCATGTGTTCTTCCACCTGTACCAGGAAGCCTTCGTTCCCGGATCGTACCTGGAAAAGCTCGAAGGCCACTTGCGTAGCGCAACGGACGGCGATGTGGACTATGCCGGAACGAAGATCAATTCGTTGTCGGTGGATGGCATCGCCTTACGACAGGAGCAGGACAACACCGTCCTCAAGGTCTGGCTTACGGAACCGCTCGGTCCTGGAGAGCGCATCACGTTCCGCATCAACTTCACCACGCACTGGACGGGCGACGTGTACCGGCGCATGAAGCTCTTCAACAGCTGGGGAATGAAGCACTACGACGGTGTGCACTGGTATCCTCGGATCTCCGTGTACGACGCCCGTTTCGGCTGGGACACGCAGCAACACCTGGGCAGTGAGTTCTACGGCGACTTCGGTGCGTTCGATGTGGACCTGGACTTCCCGCACGACTACGTATTGGACGCCACCGGTTGGTTACAGAACGAGAACGAAGTGCTACCTGCCGACCTGAAGAAGAAGCTCGCGATCACCAATTTCAAGGACAAACCATGGGACGAGAAGCCGTCCGTGATCGTTCCTCCCGATCCGACGAAACGCAAGGTGTGGAAGTTCCATGCGGAGAACGTACATGACTTCGCGTTCACCGCGGACCCGACATACCGCATCGGCGAAGCGGAATGGAACGGCGTGAAATGCGTGGCTTTGGCCCAGGAGCACCATGCCCGTGGCTGGCAGAACGCGGCGGACTATTGCGCGAAGGTGATCGAGGCACATTCCACCTCCTTCGGCATGTACGCATACCCGAAGATGATCGTGGCCGATGCCCAGGACGGCATGGAGTACCCGATGCTGACCCTGGACAGCGGCAATGAACCGAATTACCGCGGCCTGTTCGTACACGAGATCGGCCACAACTGGTTCTTCGGCATGGTGGGCAACAACGAGACCTACCGCGCCTTCATGGATGAGGGCTTCACGCAATTCCTCACCGCCTGGGGCCTTGAGCGGATCGATGGCGACACGGCCGTAGCCGAAGCCCCGGCTTCGCGGTATGCCGCTCGCTTCACACTGCCGCAGCGCCCTCGCGAGGAGGACGTCTACTACGGCTACCAGCGCGATGCGGTACGCGACCAATTGCCACCCATCAACGTGCACAGCGATGAGTTCGGCTACCATCAACGCCAAGGAGAGGGGGGCTACCGGCACGTATACTCCAAGACGGCGACCATGTTGTACAACCTGCAGTATGTCCTGGGAGACTCGCTCTTCCTCGCCGGCATGCGGCACTACTTCGCTCAATGGAAGATGTGCCATCCCTACCCGGAGGACATGCGGCAGAGCTTCATCGGATCCACGCAGGTGGACCTGAACTGGTTCTTCGACCAGTGGATCGATACCGACAAACGGATCGACTACGCCGTGCACAAGGTGGAACGACGCAACCACAACGACGGACAGACCATCCACCTGCGGCGCAAGGAGGACCTGCAAATGCCCATCGATCTGCGCGTGCTGGCCAAGGACGGTACCATCCATGACTTCCACATCCCGAACAGCTGGTTCGAGAAGAAGACCACCGCGACCGTTCTTCCCCGCTGGATCGGGTACGATGACCTGCAACGCGACTACATCGCCAAGGTCGACATCCCATCAGGCATCGAGGACGTGATCATCGACCCGACGGACCGGCTCGCGGATGCCTACAAGGTGAACGATCGCCTGATCCTGCCGATCGATGTAAGCTTCGACCACCACATCCGCAACCTGCCCGATCGCACGCACTACCAGGCCTTCATTAGACCGGACCTCTGGTGGAACGGGTACGATGGCGTGAAGGCCGGTGTGCACCTCAACGGGTCGTACATGAAGTACAAGCACCAATTGCACTTCAGCGCTTGGCTGAACACCGGCTTGGGCCAATCGCTCCCTCCCGGGAACCCGTCCACACAGATCGACTCCATACCCGGGAACACGGACACCTCGTACGATCCCATCTCCTTCAATTTCCGCTATGAGAACGGGACCGAGAAGTTGTTGAGGGGGTCTGCGGTCTTCCTCCATGCACGCATGCTCGATGGATTGGAGCGCTACGGTGCCGGATGGCAGTGGAAGCTCCCGAACGGAAGGACGGAAGCGACAGCCGAACTCTTGTATTTCATCCGCCGTGACAGCTCGGACCTCACCTACCTGCTCTATCCCGATCAATGGGAGCTGAACAGCCTGAACGGGGCGGTGGACCTGGGCATACGACACCGCTATAAGTACGAGGGCGGCGATGGCGATATCGAACTTGAACTACGCAACAGCGCCGTGGGTTCGGCTTCGGGCTACGCTCAGGTCCGCCTTACTGCGGTCAACCGCAGTCGCCTTGGGGGGCTTGAGCTACGCACACGTGCCTTCGGGCAATACGGGACCGGCGATACGCCGCGGGAAAGTGCGCTCTATCTGGCCGGTGCCTCGCCGGAGGAAATGATGGAGAACAAGTATGTGCGAAGCATCGGCCTGGTGCCCTATGAATGGCTGGGCTACGGGGCTGATGTGCAACACTTCCAGCATGGCGGCGGCCTTGGGCTGCGCGGATATGCCGGATACCTCGCCCCGGAATCGGACGCGAACGATCAGCTGATCATGACCTATGCCGGGAACACGGGTATCAGCGCGTCCGGGGAAGTGGACCTGGACGGCCTTGTGCGTTTGCGGCCCGGAAAGGTCGCGGACTACGTGCACCTGGATGTGTACGCTTTCGGGGATATCGGCATGATGGGGTACCGCACGCTACAGAACGGCAATGAGCGGCTCGTACTGGCCCAGCCCCGCGCCGACGCGGGCATGGGTGCCGCCCTCACCATCAAGAAATGGGGCCCGCTCGTGGACGTGAAACCGTTGACCATCCGCTTCGATATGCCGTTGGTGCTTTCGTCCCTGCCGGCAACGGAAACGGACAACCTCGCCTTCCGCTATGTTCTCGCCATCGGACGCAGCTTTTGAACCATGCGCTACACATCCCTGCTCTTCCTTGCACTTCTCGCGCTGCCCTTGCGCAGCCAGTCCATCGCCGGGCGTTGGATGACCATCGATGACAACACGGGGAAGAAAAGATCGATCGTGGAGATCAAGGTCACGAACGGAACGGCCAGTGGCCGGATCGTACAGCTCTTTCGCGGGCCTGGAGAAGAGCAGGACCCGGTGTGCAAGGAATGTACCGATGACCGCAAGGGTCGCAAGGTCATCGGCTTGGACATCATCCGCGACATGGTGCTCTCCAACCGCGAATGGACCAAGGGTACCATTCTGGACCCTGAGAACGGGAAGGTCTACGACTGCAAGCTTTGGGTGGAGAACGGCACCTTGAAGGTGCGCGGCTATGTGGCTTTCTTCTTCAGGACCCAGACCTGGGTGCGCGAGCCGGGATGATCGATCAGCGCAACAAGGTCACATGACCGCGCTTCGTCACTAGCGTATTGTTCGCGGCGCAGCGATCGCGGTAAGTAACGGTGTACACGTAGACACCGGGCTGTGATCCGCTTTCGCCGTCCCATCCTTGGTATGGATCGATCGACCGGTACAGTTCCTCTCCCCAGCGATCATGGATCGCCAACTCGAAATCCGAACGCTCGGGCCCCTCTACCAGGAACAACTCGTTGAAGCCATCATCGTTCGGTGAGAACGCGTTGGGGATGTAGACCTGACCGTCCAGACCCTGGTCGATGAAGACGCGCACGAGATCGGTGTGCGGGCAACCGACGATATCGACGGCCTCGTAGCTGTACTCGCCCTCCCCCACTGTGATCGCCGCAGCCGTGTCGCCCGTGCTCCATATCGTCTCCAACAATTCCCCTTCCGGACGCAGTTCAACCTTCGTCCCCGGACAGAGTGCCACATCCTCCAACTCGCTCACGGCCATCGCGAACGTCACGCGCACCGAATCGATCACCTGGCCGCAATAGTTGGTGATGCTCGCCCAATAAAGACCGGAGTTGGAGGTGACCAGAAAGCGCCCTTCGGAACCATCGGACCATTCGGCATCCTCCCCATCATCGCCTGCGTCAAGGATGTAGAGCGGGACTTCGCACGAGAGCGTATCCGGGCCAAGATCCAGCGAGGGCAGCTGCGTGTACTGCACGTCGATGGTGTCGCGCACCGTACATCCCTCAAGATCGCCCTCTACCCAGTATGTGCCCGGTCCAGTGACCAGGAACGTATCCTCCTCACTACCGTCCTGCCATGTGAGCGATGCACCTGATCCGGAGAGATCGAGTGTCAGCGAATCGGTACCACAAAGGAGCGTGTCGTTGCCCAGGTCCAAGGCATCGGGCGAGATGAACGTGACCTCGATGTCATCGGTCCCGGATCCGCATACGTTCGTCGCCGTGATCGACCAAACGCCGGAGGTGGAGACCAGCAGTTGATCCGCGCTACTGCCATCGGACCAGAGGACCTCGTCCACATCCACGAGCTCAGGCGACAACAACAACGGGCCACCGTTGCACACGATCGTGTCCGCCCCGAGGTCGACGACCGGAATACCGATCACATCCACAACGATCGTGTCGGTCACGGTGCATCCCGTGTTCACGGCATCCAACCAATACGTGCCTTCCACGTCGATGTCGAACGTATTCCCGGTGGTGCCATCGGACCAGGTCAGCGTCCAATCGGGGAGATCCACCTCCAAGGACAATGTCGTACCGTCGCAGATCGTCGTATCCGCCCCAAGGTCCAATTCGATGGGTTCCACAATGCTCACCTCCACGGCATCCGAGGCTACGCCGCAGGCATTGGTCACTTCCAAAGTGATCGTTCCCGTTGATCCCACCAGGAGCGTCGTCCCGGTCGACTGATCACTCCAGAGGTAGTCCTCTCCATCGGTGACGTCCGGTTCCAGGAGGACCCCTTCACCATCGCATGAAACGGTGTCAGCGCCCAGATCGACGGTGGGAAGGTCGGCGGTGCTCACAACAATGGTATCCGTTGCCGTGCAATTGCCATCGGTAAGACGGACCCAATAGGTGTCGGCCGTTGAAACCACGATCTCTTCTCCGTCCGTGCCATCGGACCAAAGGATCGTCCATGTGCCCGATGGGGTCTCGAGCGTGAGTTCAGCACCACCGCAAAGTGTGGTATCAGCACCCAGGTCGATCAGGGCCAGGCCATCCACATCCACTTCGATGGTATCCGTCGCTATGCAGCAATTCTGGATCACGCGCACCCAATACGTCCCGCTTTCGGTCACGGTGAAGAGCTGCCCCGTGGAACCATCCTGCCATTCGTACTGCGAACCCGGGACGCCCGCATCCAATACCAGATCGCCGCAAAGCGCAGTGTCATTCCCAAGATCGACGCTGAAATTGCACAGATCGAAGATGTTCACATCCAGCACGTCGGTAGGCGCACCACCCAAGATCGATGCGAAGGGGACTTCCTGGACCGGTGAGGGGAAGGTCAGGTCCGGCAGCACCGTGGTCAGGGCTCCTACAGGGGTCACCTGGGTGCAGATCACATCTCCCTCGGCATCGGTACGCACGATCATGATATCCGTGTCGCCTGCACCATTGTCGACCAGCCCGGTCATCAAATACCCATCGCCCATATCGACCAGGTTGGTCGCATAGAAGTCCACCAGGGACTGTTCCTGCGAGGGATCCCCGTAGCTCTTCGTCCAGATCAAACTTCCGCTCTTGGAGATCGCCATGAGGAACAACCTTTTCGGGCTCGTCAAATTGGTGCGGCCGGCGATCACGTAGCCGAACGAGGTGGCGATGATCTTCGATCCGTGCTCCTGTCCACTGCCACCCACGTTGAAATCCCGTGCCCAGGCCACGGCACCGGTCGTGTCCAGGCGGATGAGCCCTTGCGTCCAGTTGGTGGATGACCCATTGATGTCACCGAAATAGGCGATCGTGAGCGAATCGTCGTTCGCTATGATGTCGGAAGGATAGAGGCGCCGATCGACATTGTCAGGATACAGCAGGTAGTTCGTCTCCAGGTGTTGACCACCGAAGTCGAATTTGCTCAGTGCAACGCGCTTTCCGGAAAAAGGGGCGCCCGCCGTGAAGATCGCCGAGGTGGCGTAGTGGCTCTGGCCGATCGTGGCCACTCCTATGACGTCGTCGGTGAAAGGGACGGTCGAATAAAGGTCCAACCTGTCGGATAGCCACGTGATGTCGCCGGTCGCTGCGTCGATACGAGCCGTAACGACATCCGCGTTGGTGGGTGATCCCAGGTCGAAATCATCGGCAAAGAGCAGGTACTCCGTGGCACTCAATGCGATGATCCGACGGCTGTACATGAGAGGATCATCCCAATACCGTACCCACTGCATCGTGCCATCGACGTCCATTCGGAAATGGAAGCCTTCCTGGGGTCCACCAGTTGCATTGAACCCGTTCCCACAACCGATCAGGGCGTTGTCAGGGGTGCTCGAAAGATGGAAAACGCACTTGGGGAACTGGCCTGGTGGCTTGAAGGTACGCGACCACAGGATGTTGCCCGTCGCGTCGATCCGTTGGACCAGCGCGCTATCGTTCACGCTACCGGCAATGAACAGTTCACCTCCGGGAGCCCTGTGGGCCACGTGCCCGGCTTCCGCACGTGCCGGATCACCGGTCACCTTGAAAAAGGACTGGGCCTTTCCGGAAAGCACTCCCAAGAATGAGGCGACGACCACCACCCAACGGACCGGGATCATTCGGATCTGGATCATGCGCCGATCACCTGATTATGGTTGAACACATCCTTTCCATCGAAGCACTGCAACTTGGCGTCGAGGATGGTGTGGATGATGTAGAGATGCAGGATCTCCACGAGCCCGTAGCTGTGGCTCGCCACGTGGAAATTGAGGTCGCCCTTGGTGCGAAGGGGATTGTCCACCGCGAAACCGCTGAAGGTGACCAGCCGGCACCCCGTCCTCCGGGCAGCTTCCGCAGCATTGAGGATGTTCCGTGAAGCCCCGCTGCTGCTGATGGCGAAGACGACATCCTCCGGATCAGCGAACCGTTCGATGGGGGCCGAGAACAGGTTCTCGAAGCCCAGGTCATTGCCGATGCACGTGAGGAGACTGGCATCGTTGAAAGCGATGGCGCGCACACCACCGTTCTTCCAATAGTCCACGGCCTGGTGGCTTGCGATACCGGCACTTCCGCCATTGCCCACCATGATCACCTTGCGGCCCGCTGCTTGGGCCGATCTTACCAATTCCACCGCTTGCTCGATGGCCTTGGCATACGGAAGCGTGCTGTTGGCATTGCTCGCGCTCATGCCGTCGATCAGCCCATGGATGGCGCCGGAGTAGCGGGTGATGAATTCGGGGACGGAAGGTGCGCTCATTTCAACAGGTGCTTCACGAACTTCAACAGGTCCTTCTTGTACACCGGGTGCTCGTTCCCGATGATCTCGACGGCCAGAGCTCCGGTACAGTTGCCCACGAAACCGATGACGGCCGGGTCCATGCCGGCTTTGGCACAAAGGGCGGTCACACTCAGCACCGCATCACCGGCGCCCACGCTGTCCTTGATGCGCGTGGCGAAAGCCGGCGTCAACGACTGCGCCTTGCCCCGGCGGTAGATGCTGCCTTTCTGGCCCAAGGTGATCTGTACCTCGTTGGCGTGGGTGATCCCCTGGAGCTTGTCGATCAGACCGTCCAAGGGTTCACGTTTCGCACCGAACGGCAGGCGCAATTCGGCCTCGTCGATGCTGATGTAATCCACACGGCCGTACTTGGTGATGTAGTTGTAACCGTAGTTGTTGCTGTTGGTCTGCGCGTTGACCACTAAATACTTGCCGCTCTTCTGCAACAGATCGATGATCGCTGGGCTCATCACACCATGCCCGAAGTCGGCGACGAGGACCAGGTCACAATCGGGCAGCTTCTTCTTCAGCGCTTCCATGATGGCCGCCTCCAACGAACCGCTCACCGGTTCGTCGTTCATGAAGGTGACCTCGAACAGTTTGATGCTGAGGTAATGGTCCAGGTAACGTCGCTTGATGGGTGTGGGACCATCGGGACGCACGAAATACGTGCGCTGCACTCCGGGGCTCAACTTCTCCTCGATCATGTCGCGACGTTCATCCTTTGCACCGAGGCAGGTGATCAGCTCCACACTGCCAGCGAACTGCTCCAGGTGATTGGCGATCGCGAGGACACCACCGGCATAAGCTTCCTCTCGCAACAGGATGCTGCTGATCGTCGGGGATTTGCTGCTCTTGCCAAGCGGACGGCAGTAGTGGTACTCGTCGATGATGGTGTCGCCGATCACGAGCACTTTCAACTTCTTCAACGCTTCCAGATCAGCGACGATGGCTTCGGCATCGAAACGCTTGCGGAAACCGGCGAGGAAACTCTGCACACTGTCATCCAACGGACTGAAGTGCGCGTTGATGAGCGTGCTGCTGCTGAACTGGATCTCCTCGGTGAAGTGGAGCTTCCCTCCCACTTCGATCGCGGCGGCCTCCTCCTTCGCGATCATGCCGGTCACGTCCTTCGATCGGTCCTTGTAGTCCTGACCCTTCACATAGAGATCGGGCTTCAGGAGCTTGATCGTTCCGATCGCGGTCTCCCACTTGTTGAGGCCGACATAGTCCACAGCGCCGAGGGCGGCGATCGCCTCCATGCGAAGACTTTCGGTGAAAACAGGACGACCGGGGCCTTTGTTCACGAACCGGTCCGGTGTAACGGTCACGATCAACACGTCGGCATCCTTCTTCGCGGCTTCGAAGTGTTTCATATGCCCCAGGTGGAGCAGGTCGAAGCAGCCGTGGCACAGGGCGACGCGCTTGCCTTCGGCCTTGTGCTTCGCGATGACGGAAGCCAGTTCGTCGAGGGGAAGGATCTTGCTCATGAGGAAAGGCACGCTGATGACGCTGACGAGCGCAGATCAACATATGATAATGCCAGAACATCCATGCTCTTCAACCCCATTCCCATATCAGCGTACATCATGGTTATCAGCGCCATCTGCGTTCCAATATCAGCCTAGGTATTTGAACCAATCCTTCGTTGCTTCCGCGATGCTCCCCGGTTCCCACACCGGTGCTTCACGCCAGTAGTCGATATGGGCGAGCATCGTCTTCACGCCGTCCTCGAACTTCACTTTCGGTCCCCAGCCGAGTTCCTGTTGGATCCGCTTCGTGTCCGCGAAGGTCCGATCGGGTTCGCCGGGACGCTTCGGGATGTACACCTTCTCGCCACCGAGCAGGTCGCACAACAGGTTCACGCTGTAGGTGCTGCCGCTGCCCACGTTGAAGATCCGGCCGGCGACATCATCGCGTTCGCTCGCGGTCACGCACGCATCGGCCACGTCGCTGACGAAGGTGAAGTCGCGCGTTTGTTCGCCATCGCCCACCACGGTGAAAGGTTTGCCCGCGAGCTTCTGTGCGAGGAACACGCCGAACACCGCGCCGTAGGTTCCGCTGGTCCGTGAGCGCGGGCCGTACACGTTGAAGAAGCGCATGCTGGTGATGTTCATCTTGTACACGCTGGCCCAGTACATCGCGTATTCCTCACCGAGGTACTTCGTCACGGCGTAGGGATACTGGCAGCGGATCGGTGCGGTCTCCGGCGTAGGGTACACATCCGGGATACCGTAGCAGCTGGATGAGGCGGCATAGATCACGCGCTTCACACCGTGCTTCCGACACGCTTCCAATACGCTCACCGTACCGTTCACATTGCTGTGATGGTACTTCAGCGGTTGTTCGATGCTGGGTACGATGTCCGCCAATGCAGCGAGGTGATAGACCCGGTCGATGCCTTTGAACAAGGGTTCGATGCGCGCATGATCGGCGATGTCCGCGATGTGGACATGCAACTGCTTGTTGCCTTTCAAGTGCTCCAGGTTGCGCGCATGGCCGCTGCTGAGGTTGTCGATCACATGCACCTCATGCCCGTCGTGCAGCAGACGTTCCACCAACCAACTACCGATGAAGCCGCAGCCTCCTGTCACCAACGTTCTCATCTACTGCCTTTCAATTTGCGCATGGTCCGTTTGAATCCTCCGCCGGTCATGGTGTCCACGTCCACCACGGCCTGCTCCAGTTTCTGCTTCCAGGTCCGTGTACGCGAGGCGATCACTTCCGGCAGGACCTTCCGCCAGATGCGTGGGATACCATGGATCTCCACATCGTTGATGATGTGCGCACGGAACTCGAGATCGAAGCCGTTCCCGGCCAGGTATTGTTCCACATCGAAGCTGTCCGTCGGCTTCCACGTATACGCATGGTCACGTATGTAGAAGGCCCCGCCTGGTTTCAGCACGCGTTTGAACTCGCCCAGCATGTGGCGCACGAGCCGACTGTTCAGCTCAGGTAGCACTTGCACACACATCACCAGGTCCACCGATCCGTCAGGGATCAGGTCGCTGCGCCACGTTGGTATGTGCTGGATGCCGCCCTTGTGCTCGAATTGGTACGTGCCCTGTTGGTCGATGTAGTCCGTGAACGGCACGCCGAGGCCTTTGTAGTAGAGGTGTTGCAGGCAATAGGAGTTCACGATCGCGTCCATGCCGATGTAGCAAAGGTCAGGATCCTGCGTCGTCCACAGGTTCGCCTGCCGCCCGTAACCGGCACCGAAGTCCAATACCGTCCGGATGCGTGCACGTTCCGGTACGGGATAGGATCGTGGCAAGAGGTGATCGTGCGCGTTGTTCAGCCCCACACGCTTGTCGTAAACGACCTTGTCCAGTTCCAAACCAAGGGACCGCGTGATGCGCTCGTCGTTCACCCGGCTTGCGTCCACCAAGGCGGTAATTCGCTCGTCCTGGATGTAATCCGGATAGTCGGTGCGGAACCAGCTCATCCATTTCAACAGGTCGGGCGCCCCCCCGAAGGTGAAGAAGTCGCTGACCACTCCATCCTCGTATGTGCGCTTGCGTTTCTTCAAGCCCTCCTGATAGTCCCAGCGCGTCATCCATTCAGGAGCGCGCGAACGATCCTTTCTCAACGCTTCGTGAAAGCGCGCTTCGAGGGCCTGTTCTTCGGGGCGCATCAGCTCTTATCGGTGGTGATGCGTACGCTGAACGTCTTCGTGGGCCAGCCCACCTCAGGATAGCTCGCTTCCACCGCCTCGGGCAGGTAGACCGCGCAAAGCGTATTGCTCACGTGGTAGATGCGTTTGCGGTGTTCATCGCTTGGGGCACCATCGAGGATCCCACGGAACACCTGCCAGTTCGGCTTCTCGTAACCTAGGCCGTAGTCGTGCCAAACGATGATCGACTTCGCATCCTTCAACAGCGTGAACGCACTGCGCGTGTCGATGGTGACGCCGGGATATTGGTGGTCGGCATCCACGAAGATCATGTCGCACGTTCCTTTCAGCGCGCTGAAGTCGTAGGTCTGCGTGTTGTGTTCGATCACACGCACGTTCGGCAGACCCTTGCTGTACAAGTGAGCTGCGCGCACCGCTGCATCCGGCGCACCGATCTTCTTCATCTCGGCGGCCCCGAAGCTCATCGCGATCACCTCCTTCATCAGGGGCGATACGTTCGCGAGGCTTTCGCCGCGCCAGCTGCCGAACTCGATGTAGCGACCGTTCGGGAAGCGTTTCGCCAAGGCACGCAACAAAGCGAAGTCCGTCACGCGACTGGTACCATCGAGGTAGGTATAGTGCGTGATCGTATCGTCCAGGTCCGGGGCGAGGTCCCGGATATCGATCGTCGGCAAGCCCCTGGCCAGTCCGTAGGTCCTGATGACGTGGTCGCGACAACTCTCTTCCATGGTGAAATGGAAGAGGCCTTTCAACACGCGCTTCGGTCGGGTGAAACAGAGGCGCAGGAACGGTCCCGCCAGATGCCAGTTGCCCATCAGTTGGTGAAGAAGGCTTTGATGGTCGTGATCACGTGCATCACCTGCTCATCGGTGAGTTCGGCGAAGACCGGGAGGCTCAGGATCGTCGTGGCTTGCTTCTCCGTCAACGGGAAGTCGCCTTTCTTGTGACCGAGATATGCCGCCGCTTGCTGCAGGTGGATCGGCACCGGATAGTGGATCTTGGTGTCGATGCCGTTGTCAGCGAGGAACTGCTTCAGGGCATCGCGCTTTGCCGTCTGCACGATGAAGGTGTGGTATACCGCACGTTCGCCGTTGCGATCGGTCGGGACCAATAGATCACCCACACCAGCCAAGCCTTGTTGGTACATCGCCGCGATCGCGCGCCGACGTTCAGTCCAGCGGGGCAGCTCGCGCATCTTCACGTTGAGGATGGCGGCCTGCAGGTTGTCCAGACGTGAGTTGTAGCTGAAGAAGTCGCTGTGGTCGCGATCGCGCATACCGTGATTGCGGGCTTTCAGCAGGTTTGCGGCGATGGCATCGTCGTTCGTGGTGATCACGCCACCATCCCCGGCGGCAGCCAGGTTCTTCAAGGGATGAAGACTGAAACAACCCGTGTTGCCGAACGAACCGACATGCTGGCCGTTCAGGGTGGCACCGATCGCTTGTGCGCAATCCTCGATCACCTGCAAACCGTGCTCCTTTGCGATGGCGAGCAGTTCGTTCATCCGCGCTGGGCGACCCGTGAGGTGTACAGCAATGATCGCCTTGGTGCGCGGCGTGATGGCCTTGCGCACAGCGGCAGGATCGATGTTCATGTCGTCCAGCGGATCCGCGAAGACCGGCGTTGCCCCCGCCAATGCGATGCTGCTCGCACTCGCCAGGTAGGAGTTCGGCGCTGTGATCACCTCGTCCCCTTCGCCGATACCAAGTGCCATCATGCTCAGGAACAAAGCGTCCGTCCCGTTGGCGACGCCGATCGCATACTTCGTTCCGCACAGCGCAGCGAACGACTTCTCGAACTGCGCGAGCTCTTCGCCGAGGATGAACGCACCGCTGTCCAGCAGTGCACTGATGCGCTCCAACACTTCGTCCTTGATGCCCGCGTACTGTGCACCGAGGTTCACATACGGCACTTTCATCATTGTCGAGACCGCCATCAGTTCAGGTGGATGCGCTGCATCCGTTTCACGTTGAAGTACCGGTCGTCGCTGAGACTGTCGGGGATCGCGCCGGTGTCGAAGGCTTTCTTCAGGTCGCGCACGGCATCTTCCAGGCTATGCGTGGCCACGAAGCCGATGTCCCGCTTGATCTTCTCACTGCTCACGTGGTAGCTGCGCAGATCATCCGTCGGTGTGGTGACGATCCGCACATGATCGCCGATGACGTTGCGCACCATGCCCGCGATCTCGGCGATGGTGAAGTTCTCGTAGCCCGCGTTCCAGATCTTTCCGGCGATGCGCTCCTTCGGCAGTTCCAACAACTGGATGTAGAGGTCCGTCATGTCCTCGATGTGGATGTTGGGGCGCTTCTGCGTGCCACCGAACACCGTGATCTCGCCCTTGTTCACCGCGAGGTTCGTGAGGATGTTGACGCTGAGGTCCAGGCGCAGGCGTTTGCCGTAGCCGCATACCGTGGCCGGCCGGATCGTCACCGTGGTGAAATCGTCGCTCTGGAACCTGTCCAGGATCACCTCGCACTGCGCCTTGAATTTGGAGTAATCGGTGAGGGGCTCCAGCACCATGTCCTCGGTCACGTTCGGCTCTTCCTTGATGCCGTAAACGCTGCTGCTGCTGGCGTAGATGAATCGTTGGACACCGCCCTCCTTGCTGATACGCACCAGCGGCTCGAAGGCATCCAGATTGATGCTCTTGCCCAAGTCCGGGTTCAGCTCGAAGCTGGGGTCGTTGCTGATGCACGCGAGGTGGATCACAGCGTCCTGTCCGGGCAGCAGCTTCTTCAGCAGTTCCTGATCGCGGATGTCGCCCTTCACCGCGTTGAGGTGTTCGTGCTTCGGCAGTACTTCCTCGCCGTAGATCATCAGATCCAGGACGGTGACGGTGTAACCCTTGTCCAGCAGCTTCGGCACCAGCACCGAGCCCACATATCCGGCACCGCCGGTGATGAAGATGTTCTTCACAGTTCCTTCGTTTCGTTCAATTGTTCAATGACACGTGGCGGAGTGCCCACCACTTTGGTGAAGGGCTCCACGCGATCCAGCACCACTGTCCCTGCACCGCAGATCGCTCCGCGACCGACGCTCGCGTCGGGTATGACCAAGGTGCCCGTTCCAAGGAATGCGTCCAGCTCGATGCGCACACGACCGGCGGTATGCACACCGGGGCCAAGGTTAGCACCATCCTCGATCACGTTGTCGTGATCGACGGTGGCACCGGTGTGGATGTTCACGCTATCGCCGACCGTGGTGCCTGTGACGAGGATCACTCCCTGGCCGATGTAGCAGCCTTCACCGATACGCACATCGGGGTCGTAAACGACGGTCGGGTGGATGGCGCTGATGAGTTTGAGACCTTGTGCCTTCAGCTCGCTTCCCAAAGCACGCCGTTTCGCATTATCGCCTATGGCCACGATACCGGCTTCGACCCCATGCGATCGGCGCAGTTCCGAAATGTCCTTCATGGCACCGATCACCGGGACGCCGTTGATCACCAGTGAGCGCTTTCCCGGGTCGTCGTCAATGAAGCCCACGACCTCGTGCTCACCAGCGGCGCGAAGCACCTCCAGCACCACTTTGGCATGGCCGTCCGCACGGGCCCCGATGATCAAAGACTTCATATTCCTGAAAAAGCACGCGAATTTAGGGTTCAGGAGGGTGTACTATCTTGCAGAACCAGCCCATTGCCATGAACTTCCACGCACTATGCCTTTCCATTGCCTGTTTGCCGGTCACGGCGAGCTTCGGACAGAACCTCGTTGGCAATGGCGGTTTCGAGGAATTCAGCGACTGCCCTACCTACTACAACCAGGTGGAGCGCTGTGTGGGTTGGTTCCGTGCAACGGACAATAACGACCCGGAGTTCCACACCGAATTCCTGCACGGATGCAACACTGGGATCTTCTCGGCGCCCTCGAATACCTGGGGCAGCCAGCCTCCTGTCAGCGGGGTTGGCTATATGGCACTGAACACCATGTCCCCGGAGATCTTCGACGACTACCGTGAGAACATTTACACACAACTTCTCGCGCCTTTGGAAGTGGGTTCGGAGTACACCGTGAGGTTCAGCATATCCCACACGGATAACAGCCAGTTCGCCACGAACAACTTCGGGGTCAAACTCTCCACCTCCACGAGCTTTCCAGTGGACAACAGTGCCACGGTCCACTTCGAGGACATCATCACCAACAACCAAGGATGGGTTGCTCTTTCAGCTTCTTTCATCGCCAACGAGGCGTACACCTATCTCGCCCTTGGCAACTTCATGACGGACGCGAATACAACAGTCGTCGAATCCTGCCCTTCCTGTCCATTCGACCTCTATGCCTATTATCTCGACGACATCTGTCTGGTCCGGTCTGGATCCGACCTTTGTTCGGCCTGCAAGGATGAGTTCGACCCTCCTTCGGGTATCCCGGACCAAGTCGACAGCGAACTCACTGTTTCACCAACGCTTGTCGGCACCGGGATCAACGCAGTCCATGTATCGACAACAAGTGCGCGACTTTCGTTCGTGGAGGTCTTCGACATGGAAGGAAGATCGGTATCGAGCCATCAGCTCAAGGATACCGGTTCTTTCAATATTCCAACGAACGGTCTAGCCAATGGGACCTACACCATATCAGCGCGGTCTGCGGATGGACTTAAACGCGTTGGTCGTTTCGTGATCGCTCGCTGACCCTGTCATAGAACTCCAGAAGACGCGGTACGTTCGCCTTCAACGAAAGGTCACCTCGGCCAACGCTCACCTGGCCGGTATCGAACGTCCGTAAAAGAGCGGCAAGACCGGTCAGATCATCCGGACCGACGGCGACCCCCGCAGCAGAGCGGGCGGCCATCCAGCTCTGGAAACCCAGATCCTTCGAGACCACCACCGGTAATCCGGACTCGATGAAGTTGAAGAGCTTCAGCGCCGTCGCATACTTGAGCTTCTCAGGTGATTGATCGGAGCGCTCAACGAAGAAGGGTATCAACCCGAAATGGTACCGCGCCAACTCCCCCGCCAGCTTCTCCTGCGGAACAGGCGCATGATAGTGGAACCGTTCATTCTTCCGTGCAAGCTCGACATACTCCGCCCGATCCGCTTCCAAAGTCGTCGGGCTCGGATAGATGTGCAGATGCAAGCCCTGCTTTGTGAGCGTATCGATCAGTCCGAAGAACTGGATGTTGCCGAAGTAACGTGGATCCCGGTGTGAACCGGCCACGCCGCCAGCATAGACCAGGTGGATCTCCGTTCCCGAGATCTTCGGCACACCGCTGATGAACCGATCATCGTCGCAGTAGAGCGGGAAGAAAAGGGTTGGCGGGCGCTTGTCGTGCGGAATGGCGTAGCGCCGGAATCCCTCGGCTGGCTCCAGGCTGTGTGCGATCACGCCATCTGCTTCGGCCATGCAGGCTTTCTCGTGCGGGAGTTCCACGCGCAGCCAGCGTTTGGTGGGCGCTGTGCCGTAGTAGACAACGAGCGTGTCCTGTAGATCATGAACGTATGGGACATCGGGCATCGCGCGTCGTGCGACATCCGGGTAGTGGCTCTTCGGCGCGAAACCGTGGATGAGCCAGGGCCTTGGTAATGCGCGCAACAGACGGCGTAGGTGCCATGCGTTACGGTACCGTACGATGGCGGTGAAACCGTCGGCGAACTCGGGGATGAAACCCTCCGAATGACAGAACAGGACCACCTTGCGGCCGCTGAGGCGCGTGACCCATTTCGCCATGCGTCCAGCGCGCGCCATCAACAACTCGGCGACGTAGATCAGCCCATCGGTCACCTTCGCTTCGGCAGGAAGAGTCGGCGGAATGCGAAAGAAGTAGAGCAACGCATCCACCGCGCCGCTGGATCGCACACGCAACTCGCGCAGGACCTTCACCTTCCACGTTCGCCAGACCAGGTGCTTCATGGGGCCATAGCACTGCGTACCCGATCCACCACCAAGCGCAATTGCGCATTCAGGTCGGGCGCGATCCGCAGCCAATGCACGACCGGCCAGAAGACGGCGGTGATCACTGTTCCGCGGACCAGGAAATCGATGAAGAGATCACCGATGTGGGGCATCAGCCAAAGGAGCATGCCCAGCGCAGCGGTCAACCCACCGGCCTTCAACGTGCCGGCATCGTAAGGCCAGATCCCGTACCGCTGCTTGAGGAAGATGGTGCGCCACAGGAGCACTGCCGTGAACGACACCAGGGAGGACCATGCGGCACCCACCATGCCGAAGGCGAGGATGAAGACGTAGTTCAGGACAAGGTTGAGGATGACCAGGACGACACTGCTCATCGCATCGAACCAGTACGAGCGCGATGTGGCCACGATGCCACCGCTGAGCCCACCGGCAAGGTTGATCACATTGACCACGCCCAGGACGATCAGGGCGTCGCGACCGGTGGCATAGCCCGGTTTCATCCAGGAGAAGAGCAGGTCGGCGCCGGACCAGAGCCCAAGGAACAAATAGCCCCCGATCACCAACTGGATCGCTGCGGAACGGCGGTGGACCATGCCGATTTTGGCATAGTCGCGCTTTCGCCACGCCTCGGCAAGGATGGGCATGCTCGGCAGCACGAGTGCACGCGCCGGAATGAGGATCACCGAAGCGATGTAGAAGGCGACCGCGTAATAGGCCACGTTGTCCAAGCCGTTCTTGAGCATGGCGCCCACCATCAGTTGATCGATGTTGCCCAGCGCGATGGTCGCCATGCCGCTTCCGAACGTGAAGAAGGCATAGCGCGACATGCTGCGACCCAGGCGCACTGGCAAGCGCACTTTGCCCCTGCCGAACTGCAGGTTCCCGCTGCGCCAGAGATCGACCACCAGCACCAGCGTGCTGATCATGAACGTCGCGGAGTAAAGCAGCATGAAGGTGCGCAGATGGAAATGCCACATCGCCTGCGCCACGATCAACCCCATTTGCAGCACGCGCAGGACGAACTCCCGCGAGAAGGTCGGGGCAATGCTCCGATGGATGGAACGGCTGTAGCTCCGAAAAAGGAAGAAGTAGACCTCCGAAAGCACCAACGGAAGCACCGTGAGGCCGTGTGCGGCATAAAGCCCATCGGCCGCGCCGAACCACAGTGCGAAATGGCCATGGAAGAGCCATAGCACCACGATGGCCAACAATGCACCGCCCGTACCCAACGCCAGCACCAGCCCGAGAAGCCCGTTGTGTTGGCGCTCCTTGTCGCGGAAATACGGGAAGTAGCGCAGCACGGTATTGTCCAACCCCAATTGGGCCACTTGTGCAGCGATCGTGGCAATGGAGACCACCAGCCGCGTGAGACCGAATTCATCCTCCGGCAGGACCTTCGGGTACAACAGCACCACATTGACGAAGCCCAAGGCCATGCCAACGTAGGCCAGTACGGCATTCCACGTGGCCTGACGGGCTAGGATGCCCATGCCGTGATCGGTTCTGGAACGTAAGATCCTGTTTGCAAACCCCGCATTCGGCTGCGCGCTGGTCTTTGGCGACCATACTTCGCTGCGGAAACAGTCATGTAGCTCCGGCTATGCTCTTGTTCCCGCATCTCGAATGGTCGCCAGATCTTCATCGCTCGCTTCAAAAGGGGAAATTGCAAACAGGTTCCAGGAAGCTGCACGATGCGAAAGTAGCCGCTCCCGTTCAGTGGCGACGCACGGCATCGAGCAAGTCCGCGAGCTTTGCGGTG
>DEQO01000079.1 GCA_002360495.1 Flavobacteriales bacterium UBA3364 | reverse complement strand
ACTCCATGTAGTTCTCCACGTTGTCGATCGATGATCCGCAGGAAGCGCCGTTGAGCGTACAAGTGGTCCAGCCCACTGTGGTCGGGGTATCGGCCACACCATCGCCCTGTCCGCAATTCGATGGCAGGCCGGGTTCGTTGCCGTCGCCCCAGGTGTGGGCGAGGTTCAACCAATGGCCCACCTCGTGGGTCAGTGCCCGCGAGCGGCTCGCGGTACCTGTACCGATGGACCCGGTATAGGTATGCAGGAGTACGATCCCGTCCTCATCCGGCATCCACTGTGCTGTTCCGGGCCTGAAGGTGTAGCCAGCGGCACCGTCCGCCGATGCTGCCACCCAAACGTTCAAATACTCGTTCCGCGGCCAATGGATCAGCGCTTTCATGGCCGAGGTACCGTCGTTGGTGAGCTCGGAGACCGTGCGCGTGATGCCTGTGGTGCAGTCGCCGCTCGGGTCCTTGGTCGCTAAGCGGAATTCGATGCCCACATCCCCAACGATGCCGAGGAATTCGGCGCGCACGTTGTCCCAATCCGGGTTCTCCTTGTTGAAGTCCTCGTTCAGGATGCGGACCGCATCAAGGACCTGGGCATCGCTGATGTTCTCCGGCCCGTTGTTGTGGATGATGTGGAATACGATGGGGATCACGTATCCGCCGCCGCCGCGCGAACCATCCTCCATGAACGTGCGTGTGAACTCCTCCAAGGCGGCGCTGGTTCGTGTGATACGTTCCGGTAGCAAGGGGTCGTTCGACACCACGCTGCTTGCTCGATGCAACTCGCCGGCCCCGCATCGGAATGCCATATCCGATTGTGCGGGAAGCAAATGGGGAGCAATGAAGGCGAATAAGAGCGGGAAGTAGCGTGACATCATTATCGGCACACCATCCGAAGCGGCCGGAAGGGGGCGCAAATTAGACCTGGACCACCAAACCAAGATCTACAGGCCCGCCTTCCAGCACGGTTCGTTTGTCTTCTTAACGCGCGGGCAGGTGGATCCGTTCGCAATTGTTCGTATGTCGAGCGTCCGGTCTATGAACACTTCTGCCCGACCAGTGTGCGCCCCGGCCCGTTGAATGCCTGGTCCTGAGGGCGATAGGCGGATCACGGTCACTGTGTTACGTGGGAAGCTACCGTTCGTAAAGGTTGGATCTTGACGATCCCATGACCAACATCGGTCGTGTTCTACTGCCGTTCAAGGACGAGCAAGCGTGCCGTGCGGGATCCGGTCGGCGTGGTCACCTTCACCAGATACGCTCCTGCCGCCGATCCAGAGATCGGCAAGTCGACACGGTGGTCACCAGCGGCAAGTCGAACACTCCATGGCTCTATGGCCGCATGACCGAGCAGGTCCAGGATCTCGATGCGTACACTACCCGGATGCTCCATGGGAACGATCACCTGTGCGGCCTGCGACGCCGGGTTCGGAACGATGCGTAAGGCCGCTCGGGACGCGTCGTGATCATCCAGGCCGACCGATCCACCCCGCAGGTTGATGTCATCCAGATAAAGGTCGTTCCCACCGTCGCTTTCAAATTCGAACTTGAAACGGAATCCGGTCACCCAGCTTGCTTCTCCGATGTTGGCTACCTGCGTTCCAACCCATTCGTCCGGCTCTGGTACGAAGGGCGCGAGGTGGTCCGGGGCCGTGGCGAGGAAACTCCCTGCGAACAACTGTTTGCGCAAGCTCCAGGTCGTCCCGCAATCGTTGCTCACGAAGATCCGCAGGCGGTCGTCGTTCGTTGGCTCGCGTCGCGCGAATGCATAGCGGAAGGAAAGTTCGACGTCCGTCATTCCCGAGAGGTCGTAGGTCCCGGAAATGAGCTCATCGATCCGGCCAGCGAGCCCCTCGTTGTTCGCCAGACGAATGCTGCGCGTACCGGACGACGCAGGTCCGCTGACCACAGCGAAGCCGCCATCCTCGAAGGGGTCCACTACGGTCCACTGGGTGCCCTCCAGGGAGTTGCCCGACTCGAACCCTTCCGTCATCGGCAGATCTTCTCCGCTCAACGGCAGCACTTCGACAGCGATGGGATCACTGGTCGTCAAGTTCGAAATGCCGTCGCTCACGTTCAATGACACGGCGTAGTTGCCCGGTATCGCATAGGTCACGCTCACGGAGGCCTCGCTGCTCGATGCGGGTTCTCCTCCGGGGAAGGTCCAGGTACGTTCAGTGACGTTGTTGAAGCTCGCGTCCGAGAACGTGATCGTCTGCCCGACACACACTTGACGCCGGTCGCTCACGAACCGGGCGCTGCACAATGCCGGGTCGCCACTGACGCCCGTTAGTTCAAGATTCTCCTGCTGCCACAGTTCTTCCCGTTGCGCAACAGGGCTCGTCAAGGCCGCGATCATCCGGTCGGACTGTCCGATCGTGAACATCTTCCGGCAGCCCGCGTATTCCATGTAGTTCTCGATGTTGTCCAGCGCCGAACCACAACTCGCCCCGCGGAGCGCGCAACTTGTCCAGCCGATGGTCAGCGGCGTGTCCTGCACATCGTCGTCCATCCCGCAGTTCTCCTCCAAACCGGGGTCGTTGCTGTTGCCCCAGCAGTGTTTCAAGTTGAGCCAGTGGCCCACTTCGTGTGAGAGCACATGGGAGCGACCAGGGTTGCTGGTCCCGATGCTGCCCACATAGCTGGCCTGCACGACGATGCCATCGCTGTTGGGCGATCCATCCAGGACCCACGGATAGTTGGTGTAGCCGGCAGCGCCGTTCGCAGCCTGTCCCACCCAGATGTTCAGGTAACGGTTGCGCGGCCACTGGATCAATTGGGTCATCTCAAAATCGCCCTCATAGGTCAGGTCCGATACCGTGCGCGTGATCCCGTTGGTGCAGTTCCCGTTCGGGTCCAGTTGTGCCAGACGGAAGGTGATACCCACGTCTGCGACGAGGTCGAGGAATTCAGGTTGTACGTCGATCCAGTCCGGATTCTCCCGGTTGAAGTCCTCGTTCATCACGCGGATCGCATCGATGATCTGTGCATCGCTGATGTTCTCCGGGCCGTGTGCGTGGATCACATGGAAGACCACCGGGATCACGAAGCCATCACCGCCGCCCCGATCGTTGACGAACCCTGCCGTACGTGCGTCCAAGGCATCCTTCGCGATGGCCATTCGCGCGGAACCTGCGGGATCGTCCCGGTACATCCGTTGGATGAAGGCCGGGTCGTTCGCGGAGCACGAGTTGCCGAGGTCCGGAGCCTGCGCTTTCAGTTGGGCGAGGCTGAGCGGGAAGAGTATGATGAGGGCTGTTCTACGCACCGGTCGTAACTAGGTGCGCAAGGTAACCGGTCGAACCTCCTGTCACGGGACCGATGGTTGCCCAATTGAGGCCGTTGCTTGCGATCCGAAGGACCGCCATGCTCAACGCAATGCCTGCTCCAGATCGGCGATCAGGTCTTCGGCATCCTCCAGGCCTACGCTGAGCCGGATGAGCGTATCGGCCAGCCCGTTCCTCAACCGCTCTTCCCGTGGAATGCTGGCATGCGTCATACTGGCCGGGTGACCCAGCAACGATTCCACACCACCCAAGGATTCGGCCAGGGAGAACAACTTGGTGCTGGAAAGCACACGGGTGGCATCGGCCATGTTGTCGCCCTTCAAGGTGAAGCTGATCATCCCGCCGAAATCACGCATCTGTGCGGCGGCGATGGAATGGTTCGCATGCGAAGGGAAGCCGGGCCAGTACACCTGGTCCACCTTCGGCTGCTTCATGAGCCAATCGGCAATGACCCTGCCGTTCTCGCAATGGCGCTGCATACGCAGGTGCAAGGTCTTCAAGCCGCGCAGGACCAGGAAACAATCCTGTGGGCCGGGTGTGGCACCGCAACTGTTCTGGATGAACGCCAGTCGTTCGGCGAGTGCGTCGTTCTTCACGACCAAGGCACCCATCACCACGTCGCTGTGGCCGCCCAGGTATTTGGTCACGCTGTGCATCACGATGTCCGCCCCGAGGTCCAACGGCGTTTGCAGGTACGGGCTGGCGAAGGTGTTGTCCACGCCGAGCAGAGCACCGGACTTCTTTGCGATCGCGGCCAGGCCAGCGATGTCGATGATGCGCAGCAAGGGGTTCGTCGGCGTCTCCGCCCAGATCAGCGCGGTGTTCGGCGTGATCGCGGCTTCCACGTTCTTCAGGTCGCCCATGTCCACGAACCTGAAGCGGATCCCGTACCCCTCGAAGATCTTCGTGAACAGCCGGTAGGTTCCGCCGTACAGGTCGTTGGTGCTCACCACCTCATCACCCGGCTTCAGCAGTTTCACGATGGCATCGATGCTGGCCATACCCGATGCGAAGCATAGCCCGTGCGTGCCGTTCTCCAGGGCGGCGAGTGCTTTCTGAAGAGCCGTGCGTGTGGGATTGTGCGTGCGGCTGTACTCGTAACCCTTGTGGTCGCCCGGTGAGGCCTGCACATAGGTGCTGGTCTGGTAGATCGGCGTCATGATGGCCCCTGTGGTGGGGTCCGGTTCTACGCCTGCATGGATGGCCTTGGTGCCGAATTTCATGGAAGAGGGAATGGTGGTACGTGCGTTCGAGCGGCGGCGAAGGTAACAAGGGGCGATGGGTGGGGCCCGTGCATCACCCGGCGGCTACTTTCGTCGGCCTTATGCCTCGTCGCGCTCTCGCCCATCTGGCCCTCTTCGCCGTAAACTTCATCTACGGGATCAACTACGTGCTGGCGAAGGGTTTGATGCCCACGGTGATCGGGGCTTCAGGTTTCATCCTGCTCCGGGTGGTATGCGCGGGTCTGCTTTTCTGGCTCTTGCGTGCATTGCGACCGGAACGTATCGCCCTCGCCGATCTCGGTCGGATCCTTCTCTGCGCCTTGTTCGGTGTAGCACTGAACCAACTGATGTTCTTCCACGGCCTGATGCGCACCACGCCACTGAACGCGAGCATCATCATGGTGGCCACTCCGATCCTCGTACTTGTGCTCTCTGCCGTCTTATTGAGCGAACGCGTGACGTGGAGCAAGGCTCTGGGCGTGACGTTCGGCGCATCAGGTGCCTTGGCATTGATCTTCCTGAAACCGGGCGGCGCATCTTCGGGTGCCACGGTTGTCGGAGACCTCTTCATCCTGATCAACGCTACTTCGTACGGCATCTATCTGGTGCTCGCAAAACCCTTGATGCGCAAGTACAGCGCCGTGACCCTGATGGCGTGGTCGTTCCTCTTCGGCTTTATCATGGTGTTGCCCTTCGGCTTCTCCGAGTTCATGGCCGTGGCCTGGGGTTCGCTCAGCACCCCGGTGATCGTTTCCATGCTCTTCGTGGTGGTGCTGGTGACCTTCGTGGCCTACCTGATGAATACGTGGGCGCTCGGCAAGGTGAGCGCCAGTGTCGTCGGCACCTATATCTACATGCAACCCGTCCTGGCCGTTGCGTCGACATGGCTCTTCATGCGCGTCGGCCAGGAACGGTTGGGTATCCCGGGCGTTCATGATCCGACAATAGGTATACCACAGGTCCTTTGCGCGTTGGCGATCTTCACCGGGGTGTATCTCGTTGGTCGGGCCGATGCTGTTAAGTGAACCCGGCTACCTTTGGCCACCACCGAACCGATGATCCGCTCCATGACAGGCTTCGGCCGCGCCGAAGGTGTGGTCAACGACCGCAAGGTCACCGTGGAGGTCCGGTCCCTGAACAGCAAGCAGTTGGACCTTTTGCTGAAGTTGCCGGGTGCACTGAAGGAGCATGAGGTGGAGCTGCGCCAGTTGGCCAGCGAGCAGGTGATCCGCGGCAAGGTGGAGGTCTTCATCACTTCGGAACCGCTCCACGCCGCCAAACGCACATCGTTCGATGTGGACCTCGTGCGCGCCTACTACGATGAGCTGAAGGCGATCCGCGCCACAGTAGCACCGGAGGCGTCCACCGACCTTTTCGCCCACGTGCTCCGCCTGCCCGATGTGGCGAACACCACCACCGATCGTTTCTCCGACGAGGAGTGGAATGCAGCACGCGCCTTGGTCCAAAGTGCGCTGAAGGCCTACGAAGCCTTCCGCGTGAGCGAAGGGAAGCGACTGGGAACGGAACTCGCCGCCCGTGTCGACCGCATCGGTGAACTGCTCGCGGGATCGGAACAACTGGATGTGGGTCGTGCGGAACGGACCCGTGAAAGGTTGCGCGGGAAGCTGGCGGAACTCGGTGCGAAGGTGGACCAGGACCGCTTCGAGCAGGAACTTCTGTTCTATCTGGAAAAGATGGACATCACCGAGGAGAAGGTGCGTTTGCGCTCGCACTGCACCTACTTCCACGAGACCATGGGCCATGCCGAACCGCAGGGACGCAAGCTGGGCTTCATCGCTCAGGAAATGGGTCGCGAGATAAATACGCTGGGGTCGAAAGCCAGCGATGCGACCATCCAGCAAGTGGTCGTGATGATGAAGGATGAATTGGAAAAGGTGAAGGAGCAGGTGCAGAACGTGTTGTGAGGAAGAGATGAGGAAGAACGGGAAATGCGTCATCATCTCGGCACCCTCCGGCGCCGGCAAGACCACTATCGTGCGCAGCCTTCTAGCGCAAGGATTGCGCCTTGCATTCTCCGTAAGCGCCACCAGTCGTGCCAAGCGTTCCTATGAAGTGGACGGACAGGATTACTTCTTCATCACCGCCGGGGAGTTCCAACAGCGGGTTGCAGCGGACGCCTTCGTGGAATGGGAGGAGGTGTATCCAGGCCAATTCTATGGCACGCTGCGCAGTGAGATCGATCGGATCTGGGCGCAGGGCAACAGCGCGATCTTCGACGTGGACGTCGTGGGCGGCGTCCACTTGAAATCCGTGTTCGGTGATCGTGCGCTCGCCGTGTTCGTGAGCCCGCCATCGGTGGAAGTGCTGGAGGAGCGCCTGCGTTCGCGCGGCACCGAATCCGAGGAAAGTCTGCGCAAGCGGGTGGACAAGGCCGCGCACGAGATGACCTTCGCCCGGCATTTCGATGCGGTCGTGGTGAACGACACCTTGGAGCACGCCTGCGCCGAAGCCTACACCTTGGTAAAACGATTCCTTTCCTGATGCGCATCGGTTGCCTCTTCGGGACCTTCGATCCCCCGCACAAAGGGCATCTGGCCATTGCCGAACACATGCTCAAGCAGGGCGGTCTGGACCAGGTATGGTTGGTGGTGACGCCGCAGAACCCGTTCAAGATGGACCGCACCCTTAGCCCGGACCAGCACCGCCTCGCCATGGTGCGCCTGGCCGTGCAGGGCAAGGATGGCTTGGTGGCGAGCGGTTTCGAACTGGACCTGCCACGACCCAACTTCACGGCCGACAGCCTGTCATTCATGCGCCGCCGCTGGCCGGACCACAACTTCGTGCTCATCATCGGCAGCGACAACCTGGCCAAGTTGCATACGTGGAAGGATCCCGATGACATCCTGGAACACCACGGCCTGTTGGTCTATCCTCGGGACGGGGTGAAGGAGCATCTGGCCGCCACCATCTACCACGGCCATCCGGGCCTCCGCATCATCGCCGATGCGCCCATGCTGGATGTGTCATCCACTGCGGTCCGCTCGGATATCAAGGCCTGGCGTCCTGTGGAGGACCGTGTACCCGCTGCTGTGCTCACCTACATCAGGCAGCACCGGTTGTACAACAACTAGGAGATCCCGTCGAGGTCGATCGGCTCCACTACGCCGGCCATCTGCATCAGGTGGTCGCGTAGCACCTTCACCGCACGATCGAAGCCCGATTCGTTCACTACGTGCAGGTCGCATAAGTGGCGATAGGGGAGCAGGTAGTTCCGGTAAGCGGGCAATACATGGTGCTGCCACTGGTACAGGACATCCTCCGGGCCATAGCCGCGCTCCGCGGCATCACGTTTCAAGCGGCGGTCCAGCTGGGCGCCTTCGCTGGCGTCGATGAAAATGCGCAGGTCGAAGAGTTCGCGCACCGGCTCGTGGTGCAGCACGAAGAGGCCCTCCACGAGGATCACCGGGGCCGGGCGCAGTTCGATCAGCTTCGGCTCCTTGCCCCCCTGGTTGAAGGTATATTCCTTCTTGTGGATCGCGTCACCGGCCACCAACGTGCGCAGGTCGTTGGCCAGGCCGTCCATGTCCACCGCCGTGGGCAGGTCGAAGTTGACCTTGCCGTTGGGGTCTATCGCCTGCGCTTCCTTTGGGTGGTAATAATCGTCCTGGGACACCTGGCACACCATGCCTTCCGGCAAAGCGTCGCGGAGGGCGCGCACCAGCGTGGTCTTGCCCGACCCGCTGCCTCCTGCTACTCCCACTAGGTAGGCGCCACGGTGCATCAGGCGCTAAGTTAATGGAAGGGGCTACATCGGGGCGGATGTGGCCAGCTCGGGATGAGCGTATTCCGGTTGCGCCCCGCGCCGCACAAGGGTTTTCCCAAGGTCTCCGCATTTTGGCACGCCGCTTGGCTATGGTGCTCCAACAACCTGAAGACGACCTCCCATGATCCCCGCAAGCACCTCTTACGAGAAGTTGAAGCGCCAAGCCATGCGCCTGATGTTGACCGGCAAGGTGGAGAAGTACATGCAAACGCTGCGCGCCTTGAGCGAACTGCGGTTGTTGGAGCGCCAGCGCCTCGCTTAAGGAATAGGCGCGGGTAAGGCCTGGTGAACGGCCCGTCCACCCGGACCCCTGAGGGCGTCCGGAGTGCTACCGGCACACCCGTTACATGGGCCCACCACGGATCATCCGCCCGCGTCCCCCTAGCCGTTCCCGGCTTTTTTACACCCGCTGGGATCCTTTTTCCCCCGCTTGCCGTAGAAGGCCCATGACGAAGAAGGACAAGATAGCCTTCATCAAAAGCAGCAAGCGCAAAACGCACGTGTACAACAACCTGGAACGGTACACGGACCAGCAGTTGAACGACGTGATCCGTGAAATTGTGCAGGGCCTGATCCGTGAAAGCGAGATCATTGCCAACGCATACATCAACGGATACCGATAGAACAACTGCGCGTTCGCCCTGCTTGAAGGCTGAAAGCCTCAGGTAACGGAGCCCCACCGCCGAATGGCGGGCGGGGCTTCGTTACGTTCGGGGGTCACCGCTCACCACCCCACCCCGAAGGAGTAGCCGACATGGAAGGTGAAGCCCGACAGTTGGTCCTCGTCCTCCAGGAAGGGCGTGGTCCACAGGTCCTTGCCGATCTGGTGGGCGATACCGAAGTACACGTCCCCGGCATAGCCGTAAAGCGGTGAACGGTAGCCGAAGCGCAGGCCCACGGGGAATACCATGATCCGTTCGCTGCTTTCCTTGGCCCAACTGGGAATGGGGTCGTTGTAGTCCAGGCCGTACAGAACGACATCCGAGACCACCATCTTGGTGCTGCGCACGCCCACAAGTACACTGAGGTATGGTGTTGGCTCATCGGCCTCCTTGAAGAGGTAGCTGGAGCGGTACTGAAAACCGATGAAGCTGGGGTCCGCGGCATAGTCCACGGTCGTGCCTTGGTAATTCCCCTGCTGGTATTCCACTTCGTCCCCGCTGAACAGGCGGAAACCGAACTGGACGTCGAACGCGATGCTGCTGTGCTCGTTCACATCGCGGTCCAGCCCAAAGGCCATGCAATTCGTACCGCGCTTGGTGAACGTATCGTAGCTGAACGGCACGAAGTGCAGGCCGGTCTGCGCGAGCACGGGCACCAGCGCACAGGTCACCGTGATGGTGCAGAGGATGCGCTGGACCGTATTCATCGGTCGAAGGAGACGTTGAGCATTTCCAGCGCTACGGAGATGGGCACCCCGAACCCGAGCCCTTCCAGCCCCTCGCCGCTGATCTTCAAGGTGGCGACACCCACGACCTCACCCTTCTCATCGATCAACGGACCGCCGCTGTTGCCGGGGTTGATGCTGACATCGGTCTGGAGGTATTGGCGCCCCTCGATCTCCCGACGCCCGCTCATGATACCGCGCGACACGCTCTGCCCGAGCTCCAGCCCCAGCGGGGTACCGATGGCGTAGAGTTCTTCTCCCAACAACAAGGCCTTGTCGTCACCGATGGCCATGGCCGCAACATCGCTCGCCTGCACCTTCAATAGTGCGAGGTCGAAATCCTTGTTCACCTTCACCACCTGGGCATCGAGTGTGAAGCCTTTGTGGAACTTCACTTTTACCAGGCCGGCGTCACCGATCACATGCGAATTGGTCATCAGGTAGCCGTCGTTGGTGATGGCGAAACCGCTGCCATGTCCATCATCGGTCTCCACGGTGACCACCCCCTGCACCAGTGCACTGATCATTTCCTTGCGCGAAGCGAAGGTGATGGAAGTGGGTTTGGCCAGGAACAGGGGATCACCCTTGGACTGCTGCAGTCCCGAACCGTAGACGGCCGCGATCCGCTCGGGTAGTCCGGGGCTCTCGGCCAACATACGAGCGGCATGCCGGATAGCCTCGGACAAGGCATTGTCCGCGGTACTGTTGGTAGCGAACCAGGTGGTGGTGGTGGTGCGCACGAAGAGGGGCTCGGTGCCGGCAACGTGGGGCATGAATTGCCATGCGACCTCCAGTTCCACTGGACCATAGCAACGCGACTTGCTGCCGCTCAGTGTCGCGCTGATGCGCTTGATGTCCGGCCGCAGGTACAGCTTGGCCCGTTGGATCACCTCATCACCCTTGGTGGTGCCTTTGCGCACGCTCCTGCCGTCCATCCAGGTCTCCTTCATGCCATTGACCACCTCGGTGGTGAAGTTCTCCGGATAGGTCAGGCTGCGGAATGCGCCGTCGCGGCCACCGCGAATGGTGGACTTGTTGAACGTACCGAGCTTTTCGGCGGCGTGGACCTCCACTTCCGTCACCGGAACGAGGTATTTGGTGGCATCCGGCGCATGTTCCTTGTACAAGGTCATCGTGTGATCGCCGATCGGCAGGCTGTACAGTCCCGGATCCTTGCTGTCGGCGAGGTAAGGGATGTTCAGGAGCATGGCATCGGCGAAGAGGATGCCTTTGTTCACCGCAGGCCGAACGCTGATGGAACTGCTCTGGTAACCGGTCTTACGCATCTCGATGGTGAGTTGGTCCCCATCGTCAAGGGTGTAATCCAGGGTGTAGGGTGTGGTGCCGCGCTCCACACCGTTGATGTAGACCGTAGCCTCTGCAGGATCCGAGCGCAAGGTGACGGAGGGGGCGCTGGTGCCGAGGATCGAGGCACAGCCCGTAAGGAGGAACGGGAGTAGCAGGAACGCGTTGCGCATCGCAGGGAGATCGGGCGCGCAAGATGTGAAATGCCGGTGGACCAAAGGCTCCCGAAGGCGCCGAATGCAACAACAATTGCCGCAGATGGACCTGGACGAACACAGGGATGCATGCGTGCGATCGGATGGTCCCGGGGCAGCACGTTGTGGTTTTCCGATCAGGGAGCAGGATACCCCGGCTATACTTGCGGCCTCACCGATCACCCATGAAAGACCTGCTGGACCTGTCCCGTTACCGTGTACACCAGTCGGGCAAGGTGGATCTGGACAAGTACCCCACCGACCTTGGGGATGAGCGGGAGAAGAAGGCGCTGAAGGCCGCGTTGGAAAAGGATACGCACCGGATCAGCGAGTTGCAGGAGACGCTCTATGCACAGGGCAGCCATGCGCTGCTGCTGATCTTCCAGGCCATGGACGGTGCCGGCAAGGACAGTTGCATCGATCATGTCATGACCGGTGTGAACCCGCAAGGTTGTCATGTGACCAGTTTCAAGACACCGAGTAGCGAGGAACTGGCGCACGACTTCCTGTGGCGCCATGCGAAGGCGGTCCCTGCACGCGGCATGATCGGTATCCACAACCGCAGCCACTACGAAGAAGTGCTGGCGGTGAAGGTGCATCCGGAATTCCTGGCTGGGCAGCACTTACCCAGCGTTGCAGATCCCACGAAAGTGGACAAGGACTTTTGGGAAGATCGTTACGCTTCGATCCGCGACTTCGAAACGCATCTGGCCCGGCAAGGCGTTACCATCCTGAAGTTCTTCCTGCACCTCGGCAAGGATGCACAGAAGGAGCGCTTCCTGGAACGCATCGATGACCCGAAGAAGAACTGGAAGTTCAACGCTGGTGATGTGAAAGAGCGCATCCATTGGGAGGCCTACCAGCAGGCGTATGCCGATGCCATCGGTGCCACCGCCGCGGATCATGCGCCGTGGTTCATCATCCCGGCGGACGACCAGTGGGAGAGCCGCGCCATCGTGGGCCGCGCGGTGCGCGAACAGTTGGAAGCGATGGACCTGCGCATGCCCGTGCTGGATTCCAAAGCGAAGGCGGGGCTGGCCGAAGCAAGGAAGCTGCTGGAAAAAGAGCGCGGTTGATGCTCGTTCATTCGTGGGTCGGCAGCGCAGCGCAGAAACAAGCGCGCTGCAGCTCTTGGGCCATGCGTGCGTTTCCTACTCCACCACCACCCTTTCGTAGCACGTGCCTTCCTTATCCGTGAAGCGGATCACGTAGGTGCCTTTGCTGTAGCCGGTAAGATCCACCTCCTCGGTCTTCTGGCCGTGCGCGGCTGCGCGTTGGAAAAGCAACTTGCCCATGGCATCGTACACGCTGTAGTAGCTGTCTTTCATCAGCGGGTCTTGGAACTCCACGGTGAAGCGGCCAGGGGTGGGGTTGGGACGGATGGCGGGCCTTTGTGGTCGGCGCGTTGCATAAGACAGACTGGTCGTAAGGGTACAGCCGTCGTAATTGGTCGCCGTATCAAAAGTCGTCTCATTTACGAAGGCAGGTAGCGTGGTTGCGCCATCCGATGAAACGAGCGTGAAACTGCTATCCACAGGAAAGAGATCCAGTACCACGAGAGGATTCAGTTGTTCGGCACAAGGCAGGTGACCCAACGCATCGGTCTTATATAGGAATGCGCTATTGGCCAGTCCTTCTGGTAGGTCGCCCCAGATCTGGCCATTGTACATAAAGCCTCCATCGGAGTAGGCCAGTAGTTCCTTCGCGAAATAGTCGTACCCGCTCAGGCCCACGGTGCGCGTCCAGATCGTGTCGCCGTTCAGGTCCAGTTTCAGCAGCATGGGCCTGTAGAACCAGTTGTAGCCCGGTTGGCCCATGGTGGCTAGCATCGTGTATTTGCCGTCAACTGTCCTTACAGATCGGAAGAGC
>DEQO01000011.1 GCA_002360495.1 Flavobacteriales bacterium UBA3364 | reverse complement strand
TTGGACAATAAGTCAAAGAACTGTATCAGACAGAGGCCGCAGCCTCTCTCGATCATGTTCAGTCTTTCAACGCTCCCGAACTTTCCGCGAAACGTTTTTCGCGATTGGGACGGCAAAAGTAGGTTCTTTCACGTTACGTGCAAGTGGTTGTTGAAATTTCTTTCGACCAACCCGCCGAACCCACCAAAAATCCTCCTCAGGGAGCGCTTCAAAGAACGTTTTTCCGAAAGCGGCTGCAAATGTAGGGAGCCTGAGCACATGTCCAACATAGGAACACGAAAAATTTCTCCCGGGGCGGTCACGGCGTGGTCGAAGCCACCGGCAATACCTTGCCATTGAACAGCTTATGGCCGTGCAAAGCGAACTCTGCCACGAACGCACCCATCTCCCCAGCTGTCGTGGGTGAGCGAAATCCCGGAAAAGCGGCGCGCAGCATGTCGGTATCCACCGACCCCAGCGCCAGGCAATTGCTCCGGATGCCACGTTCCTTGAACTCTTCGGCCAGGCATTGCGCCACGCAGGCGAGTGCCGCTTTGCTCGCACTGTAGCCCACCAGCCCCGGGAACTTGACACTGTCCTGGAAACCGCCCATGCTACCGATGTGGACGATATGGCCTGGAGGATCACCCGCCAAGGCATCGGCCAACGTCTGCGACACGAGCAATGGGGCTACAACGTTCACATGGAAAAGATGGCCCAGGTCCGCCGGGGTGTGCTCCCCCATCCGGCGGCTCAACAAGTGGCCGGCATTGTGCACGAGTGCGCGCACTTTCCGGCCGGCCACTGCGGACCTGACCTCGTCCGCACAATTTGGGGCCGATAGATCGATCGCAACCGCTTCCAAGGTCCCCGGTCCTCCGCGACATTCATCCATCAAGGTCCCTAGTGCCGCGCCATCGCGGGAAATGGCCAGCACCTGTGCACCATGCTGCCGGATCAGAGCGATAACGGTCGCTCGACCGACACCTTTGGACGCACCGGTGATGATGACCAGATCGTTGGCGCGGGGATCCTCCATTTCCTCAGGGTCGATCCTATTTGTTGCGCGCTTTACGGCGTGCCTCACGCTGGGCCTTGCGCTCCTCCTCCTTCTGGATCGCGATCCTGCGGCGGGCCAGTACCTCGGGATCCAGCACATCGCCGACATTGCGCATCTGGCGAAGCACCCATTGCTGGCGTCCACGCACGTACGATGAAGGCCGTGAACAATTGTACCGCCGCGGCGATGGTAACGTGGCGGTGATCAACGCGCATTGCTCCTTGGTCAGCTTCGATGCCGGCCTGTTGAAGCAGCGCTGTGCCGCGGCCTCAGCACCGAAGACCCCCTTCCCCATTTCGGCGATGTTGAGATAGACCTCCAGGATCCGCTCCTTGGTCCACAGTGTTTCGATGAGCACCGTGAACCACGCCTCCAAGCCCTTTCGCAAGTAGGTGCGACCGGGCCAGAGAAAGGCATTCTTCGCGGTCTGCTGGCTGATGGTGCTGCCGCCTTTTATCCGTTTTGCGGTCTTGTTGCGCTCCAACGCCTTCTTCATCGCATCCCACGAGAACCCATGGTGCGTCATGAAGCGCTGGTCCTCCGAAGCGATGACGCTCAAAGGCAGACTGCGTGAGATATCCTTGAGATCGACCCTGATGCGGCTGAAGTCCTCTTGTTCCCCGGCTTGATCGGCCATCACCCAGGTGACCGGTGGATCCACTATGCCGAGAAGCCCCACCCATAGGACCGATACGACAACGAACCAGAACAGTCCGGCGAACATGACCCTCATGGTGGTACGAAAGAGGCGCATCGGGAATGGTGGGCGAATATAGGTGGCCCAAAAAATCGGAAGCGGGGCAAGGCCCCGCTCCACACGAACCGTTCGCGCCTGCTTACCCCAGTTGTTTGTGCCGAACGATGAAGTAATGTCCGATCAGCGCCGCCCCACCGCAGATGGTCACCAAGATGAAGTAGGGCATGGGATCGTCGTTGTGCGTGGTGTATTGGATGATGTACCCGATGAGCAATCCCACACCGACACCCATGGCGACCATGCCGGACTTCAGGCTCCTGAACGGGTCCGAACGCTCGGCGAGATCGGCCGGGCTGAGCCCCTTGTCGATCATGGCCATCCGCTGCCGGTGTTTCGCGGTCACTGAGATGTAGATAATACCGAAGATCGCGGCGAAGAGTGCGATGGGCACCAGCGTACTTTCCATTTCCATGATGTGTGGTTTGCGTTGGTCGTCGCTCATCTGACGCTGATGTGGAGTTGTCGGTTACGATCCGCTCATCCATGCCCGTTGCCTTGTTCAGGAGCCGGTCGCCATTCATCCGGAACAGGACCTTTCCAGGCAGGAATGCACTCATCTTCATGTAACCAACGGACGCTGATCATGCGTCCCATGGCCGCCCTCCCGTGGAAGACCACCAAGCCATACCGCTTGCCATTGCTGGTGACCAGCGCGCATTCGGGGTGCTCATCGGCCGTTACAAGCATATGGTATATACCGTGGCACGGCGCGTGCTGCGGAACGACATGGATGCCGAGGAGGTAACGCAGGACACCTTTGTCAAGGCCTTCCGTCGACTGAGCGAATTCCAAGGCTCGGGGAAGTTCAGCACATGGTTGTACAGCATCGCTTACCGCACCGCTATATCGGCCCTGCGCAACCGGAAAGAGCACAACACATCGACGGAGGACCTGCAAGCCACAGGCAGGGACCCTTCCCAAGACCCTGCTCCGTTCACGAATGACCGAAAGGCCGTCCTGGAATGGGCGCTTTCCACTTTACCGGCAGAGGACGCCGGTTTGATGACCATGTTCTACCTCGAGGAACTGAGCGTTGAAGAGATCGTAACCGTCTCCGGGTTGGGGGCGTCCAATGTGAAGGTGAGGCTCCACCGCAGCCGCAAGAAACTGTTCGAGATGCTCCAACATCATTTGAAGGAAGAAGCATGGACGCTGATAACGAACGAGTGAGGAAGGACGATCCGTTGCGGTCGATCTTCCATGCTGCTGGTCATCTTACGGCACCCACGGATCTCGAGGACCGCGTGTTGGAACGGCTTTCGGGACCGGAGGCTGCTATTCGACCTGAACCCCCGTTGATCGGATGGAACGGTTGGCTCTCCATCGCTGCTCTCCTGGTGGCCTTGGTCGTTGCCGGGATGTGGTGGCCAGCACCGGGCAGAGAACCTTCCATGCTAACGGACGTCACACGTTCGCTGCGTGTCACGGAATTGGCCGATATCCTCAACTCCCGCTGGACCGTTGCCGCCATCGCGGTAATGGTCGCCTTGACCGTGATGGACCGCCTGCTGCTGCGCCGTGTGCGGGTCTTCTTCGCCTTGTGACGTTCAGAGCAGGCTCTTCGCCGAATTGAGCGCGCCTTCGTAATCCGGCTCCGCACCGAGTTCAGGGGCGACCTCCAGGTAGCGGACCACGCCATCGCGGTCGATCACCCAAGTGATGCGGGCCAGTGTTCCGGCCAAATTCCCTTCCATTAGGGCAGCGCCCCAGACATGGGCGGCATCGCGGTACCGATAATCGCTTACAGCCATCACCTTATCGATCCCTTCGGCAGCACAGAATCGCGTCAAAGCCGGCGGTAGGTCCATGGAAATGGAAACGACTACCGCACCAAGGCCTGTTGCCCGCTCATTGAACGTACGTGTCTCAAGTGCGCACGTCTTCGTATCGACACTGGGAAAAGCGATCAGGACCACCACTTCGCCCTTGAGATCGGAAAGGCGGCCTTCCTGACGGTCCGCTTTGACGTACCGGAGAGTGGGAGCAACGGTGCCCACGACGGGCAGCGGGCCATGGAATGAGGGTTGGGGCATTGCGAAGTATGGGATGGGAATGCTCGGGTGTGAAGGCTTGGCCCTGGCTGGATCACTGTTCGGCCATGGCCAAGGGAATGGCTCCCTCGTAGATCTTGCGTGCGTCTTCAATGAAACCGAAGGGTTCATCGTCGATCATGAGCTTGCCCTTGGTCACATGGCCCAATAGGATGCACGGAACGCGACTGGCCTGCATCAGGTCCAGGAATTCGATCTCGTTGTCCTCGTTCACAGCAACGACCGCACGACCCTGGCCTTCGCCGAACAGGAACGCATCCGGACGGATCTCACTGTCCGTGATCACATCGAAGCCCAGGCCACGGGGCAGGCCCATTTCCACGAGCGCTGTCCAAAGGCCACCGTCGCTGATGTCGTGTGCCGCATTGATCAAGCCTTTGCGGATGAGGATGAGCACCATGGTGTGCAAACGGCGCTCTTCCTCCAGATCGAAATACGGCGCTGGTGATCGTTCGATCTTGTGATGCCGGACCAGATACTCGCTGGAGGCGATATCCTCAATGGTCTTCCCGATCAGGAAGATCAGGTCCCCCTTCGATTTGAAGTCCAAGCTCATGCGCTTGTCGATGTCGTTCAGCACGCCCACCATGCCGATCGTCGGCGTAGGGAACACGGGAATGTTCCGGTCCTCGGTCACGGTGTGGTTATAGAAGCTGACGTTGCCGCCGGTGACCGGTGTTTCGAACGCACGGCAGGCATCACCCATGCCTCTGATCACCTGGGCGAACTGCCAGTAGACCTCGGGGTCGTATGGATTCCCGAAGTTGAGGCAATTGGTGACACCACAGGGTTCGGCACCTGTGCAGGCGATGTTGCGGGCGGCTTCGCTCACCGCGATCATGGCCCCTTTGTACGGGTCGGCATGCACATAACGGCTGTTGCAATCCACCGTCATCGCGAGGCCTTTGCCCGTCTCCTTGATGAGCACCAGCCCTGCATCGCTGGGCGCGTTGGTGCTCATGTTATTGGTGCGCACCATGGTGTCGTATTGTTCGCTGATCCAGCGCTTGCTGGCGATGTTGGGGCTGGCCAACAGGTCGAGGGCCACGGCCTTCAGGTCTTCGGGCTCAGGAACGTCGGTGATCTTGAACCGTGCATTCTCCTTGATGTAGCCCGGCTCACGCGTCTCCCGTACATAGACCGGCGCCCCGCCACCGAGCACCAAACTTCCGGCCGGCACATCGGCTACGAGTTCATCACCCTGATAGAAACGGACCGCACCTCCCTTGGTCACTTTCCCGATCTCCACACAATTGAGGTCCCACTTGTCGAAGATCGCCTTCACATCCTTCTCACGTCCCTTCTTCACCACCACCAGCATGCGCTCCTGCGACTCGCTGAGGAGGATCTCCCACGCCCGCATGCCTTGCTGGCGTGTCGGCACTTTGTCCAAGTCGATGTCCATGCCGGCGCCGCCCTTGGCGCTCATTTCGCTGGTGCTGCACGTGATCCCTGCCGCACCCATGTCCTGCATGCCGATGATGGCGTCGGTCTGTGCCAACTCGAGCGAGGCTTCCAACAGGAGCTTCTCCATGAACGGATCGCCCACCTGGACGGCCGGCAGATCGTCCATGCTGGTCTCGGTGATGTCCTTGCTGGCGAACGATGCTCCGTGGATCCCGTCCTTGCCGGTAGCGCTACCGACGATGAAGACGGGATTGCCGACACCATGCGATGTGGCACTGACCACCTTGTCCGTTCGCACGATGCCAACGCTCATGGCGTTCACCAATGGATTGGTCGTGTAGCAAGGGTCGAAGTAAGCCTCGCCGCCAAGGACCGGTACCCCGAAGGCGTTGCCATAGTCGCCAATGCCTTTCACCACACCCCGCATATGCCAGCGACTGCTCTTTTCCTTGGTGATATCGCCGAAACGCAATGAATTGAGTTGGGCGATGGGCCGCGCACCCATGGTGAAGATGTCCCGATTGATGCCACCTACACCCGTAGCGGCTCCTTGATAGGGTTCAATGGCACTGGGATGGTTGTGGCTTTCGATCTTGAAGGCACAGGCCCAACCGTCCCCGATATCCACCAGACCCGCGTTCTCCTCTCCTGCTTCGGCCAGCAATTTGGGGCCGGTGCGGGGAAGGGTCTTGAGCTGCTTGATCGAGTTCTTGTAGGAGCAGTGCTCGCTCCACATGGCGCTGAAGATGCTCAACTCCGTGAAGTTCGGCGAACGCCCGAGGATCTCCTCGATCTTCTTGAACTCCTCGGGCAGCAGGCCCAGTTTCTTCGCGGTTTCCACACCGGCCGCGGCGGTGTCTGGATTGGTGGTCATCGTGCTCATCGGGGTGGCAAAGGTAGCCCTGTCGGTCAGCACGGACCAGCCCTACCGGCCGCCGTTTTAAGGACCTTCCGTCTACCTTGCGCCCCCCGACCGGTCGGGGGGCGAACCCATGCCCGGCTTGCTATTGGCCCTCGGATACACGGCGCTGCTCCTTCTCTTGATGCGGCGTGTGCGCTTCTTCACTGAAGCGCCGGGACTACCCGTGGCCTGGACCTCGTGGATCTTCCTGCTGAAGATCGTTTTCGGGATGGCGCTGTGGGCCGTCTACACGTATCTGTATCCGGACCGGGCAACTGCGGACGTGTTCAAGTATTTCGACGACAGTGCACACATGTTCAAGGCGCTTCCGGACCATCCGGGGGATTACCTGCGCATGGTCTTCGGGATCGGGAACGATACGCCGAAGTTCCGTGACCTCTACTACAAGGACATGAACAACTGGGTGCGTCACTACGAAAGCAACGTGTACAACGACGCACACACGATCATCCGGTTCAACGCAGTGGTCCGAACCATCAGCTTCGGCGAATTCCATGTACACACGGTGATCTCCGCGTTCCTTTCCCTGACCGGCATGGTAGGTCTGTATAGGGCTTTCGTGGCATCGCTTCCCGGACTTGAGCGAGCCTTGCTGGCAGCGATCTTCCTTCTTCCTTCCGTGCTGTTCTGGGCGAGCGGTGTGATCAAGGAGAGCCTTCTGTTCTTCGGCCTCGGTCTGCTGGTCCACCTGGTGTTCCGCATGCTCGCTGGCCGGGGGAGGTGGCAGGATCCGTTGATCATGGTCTTTATCGCCGTGATGCTCTACTTCCTGAAGTTCTATGTGCTGCTGAGCCTGTTACCCGCGCTGGTCGTGCTCATTTGGGCGCGTCGTTCATCCGGGACCGCGCTATGGCCAAAAGCGCTCGTGGTGTACGGCTTGTTCGCATTGATCGGTTTAAATGTGCAGCGCGTTTTTCCGGGGATGGACATACTCGGTGTCCTCACGATGAAGCAGCGCGATTTCATCGGTCTCGCGATCCAGATGGACTCCGGCAGTTTCGTGATGCCACCGGTGTTGCTTTTACCGGATGTCGGTTTGTTCCTGTCGCAAGCACCTTATGCGCTCTTTATCACGCTGCTCGGCCCGTTGGTCCACGCGGGCGATGGCGCCTTGGGGATGGCCTCAGCTGCTGAGAACGTCATCATGCTCGTCTTCCTTGCCCTGTGCATCATGTTCCATCGGCCCTGGAAGGAGGTGGATGGAAAGCTCGTCACGGTCCTGCTCCTTTACGTACTGCTGTTGGCCCTTGTGATCGGCTGGACCACGCCGGTAATGGGCGCGGTGGTGCGCTACAGAACGCCGCTGCTGCCCTTCCTCATGATCGCGGGCCTGTTGGTGTTGGACCATCACCGCATCATTGCCAAATGGCCTTGGACCCGAAACTGGCTCTCCGCATGAAGTACAGCTCGATCTTGTCGGTCGCCGTATTCCTCACCGGTTGCTACCATACCGAGGATGCGGATCTCGTGGTGCACAATGCCATCATCCACAGCATGGATGAAGCGAACACCACCTACCAGGCCATGGCCGTGCGCGATGGGCGGATCATCGAGCTGGGGCCGGAGCGCCAGATCATGAACCGCTACGCGGCGACTGTGACCTATGATGCGCAAGGTCGGCCGGTGTATCCCGGTTTCATCGATGGCCATTGCCACTTCTTCGGCTATGGATTGAACAAGCAGAAGATCGATCTGCAGGGAGTGAGGAGTTGGGATGAAGCGATCGAACGAACGGCCTTGTTCGCCAAGGCACATCCGAAGGGCGATTGGATATTGGGGCGCGGTTGGGACCAGAACCTTTGGGCTGACAAGACCTTCCCCGACAATGACGAACTGAACGAGCTCTTTCCGGACCGCCCCATCTTCCTGCAACGGGTGGATGGGCACGCCGCAGTGGTCAACCAAGCGGCGTTGGACCGGGTGGGGTTGAGCGCGAACAGCGCGATCGCAGGCGGCATCCTCGAATTGAGGAACGGCAAGCCCACCGGCCTGATCGTGGACAACGTGGCCGATCTCTTCCAGAAGATCTTCGAGGATGCCGAGCAGACGGCCAAACGCCAGGCGTTGCTGGATGCCCAGGCCGACTGCTTCGAAAAAGGCCTGACCATGGTCTGCGACGCAGGCCTGGACGTGGGTACCATCGAACTCATCCAGCAGCTGCAGAGCGAAGGCCTGTTGAAGATACGCGTGTACGCGATGGTGGCCGACAAGCCGGAGAACCTGGAGCACTTCGCAAAGGCGGGGCCCATCGACACGGACAGGTTATGGGTCCGCTCCGTGAAGGTCTACGGCGATGGTTCGCTCGGATCGCGCGGTGCGCTCTTGAAGGAACCGTATTCGGATGTGGACAGCGCATACCACGGGTTGCTGAGGGCAAGCCGCACGCACATGTTGGAGGTCGCCAACTGGTGCGCGCAGCACAACTTCCAAATGGTAACGCATTGCATCGGTGATAGCATGGACGGCTTCATGTTGGACGTCTACGCGGAAGTCCTCAAAGGCACCAATGACAAACGTTGGCGCATCGAGCACGCGCAGTGCATGGATCCACGGGACATGCACCTTTTCGCCGAGAACAGCATCATACCCAGCGTGCAGCCGACGCACCTGCTCAGCGACGCACCATGGGCCATCGACCGGTTAGGGCCGGAACGCTTCAAGACCGCATACGCTTGGAACTCGTTGCGGAAGCAGATCGGCATGGTGGCCTTGGGCACCGATTTCCCGGTGGAGGATATCGATCCGTTGGCCACGTTCTACGCGGCGGTCGTGCGGAAATACCGCGATGGATCGGCGATCGTAGGAAGCCCGATGGCGGAGGCACTTTCACGTGAGGATGCCCTACGCGGCATGACGATCTGGAATGCCATTGCAAGTTTCACCGAGAACGACCTGGGGTCCTTGGAAACGGGGAAGCGCGCGGACATCGTCGTGCTGAACGGTGATCCCTTGAAGGTGGATGCGGACATGATCACCAAGTTGCGGGTCGAAGCCACCTTCGTGAACGGCGAGCAGGTGCATTGATCCGTCCACGGGGCCTTCTTCGCAATTCAGCGACCAAAACGACCCACTGGGCGAATTCCACCCGGCGCGTTCGCAACCAACCGCGGTTCGATGGGTCCAATGGTCCGGACCCGATCATTGACCCCTGCCTGCGCCATGCTTCGAGAACTCCTCCACGCTTCCATCGCCGTCGGTCTATCGACCTCTTCCCTGGCGCAAAGCCTGCCCTCCGAGCTGTATTTGAGTGCGGACGGCCATATGCTCCATACCGGTGGTCAGCCGAGCACAGGGCTGTACGAGAAGAGCGTCATCCGCACGCTGGACCTGCAATTCGAGCAAGCGAACTATTGGACGCTGCTGACCCAGAACTACGACAGCCAAACGGACATCCGCGCAACGCTGACGGTGGATGGCGAGGTGTATGACAGTATCGGCGTGCGCTTCAAAGGGCAAACGAGCTATAGCATGCTGCCACCGGGGGCGCAGAAAAAGTCGTTCAACTTGACCATAGACCACGAGATCGATGGGCAGGACCTGATGGGCTACGGTACGCTGAACCTCAATAACGCCTTCCAGGATGCCTCTTTCCTGCGGGAGGTCGTCTATCTGGACCTGATCCGCGATCACGTTCCTGCGGCGAAAGCCAATTTCGTGCACCTCAATATCAATGGCGAGAATTGGGGCGTGTACCCGAACGTGCAACAGATCAACAGCGACTTCGTGAAGGAGTGGTTCTTCAGCAACGACGGTACCTTATGGCGTGCGGATCGCCCCCCCGGAAGCGGAGGTGGCCCAGGTGGTGGCGGCATGTGGGGCGATGGCACCGCCGCCTTGAACGATCTCGGCCCGGACACGACGGACTACCAGCAGTACTACACACTGAAACGCACCGAACGTGTGAACCCCTGGGACGACCTGGTGCGTGTATGCGGGAAATTGAACGGTTTGCCATTGTCCGAGCTCGCGGACAGCCTTGACAAATACATCGACGTGGACCGGACGCTCTGGTTCCTGGCCAGCGAGATCGCCTTCAGCGATGACGATGGCTATGTACACAAGGGCAAGATGGACTACTACCTCTACTACGATGTTGAGACAGGGCGCATCACCCCGCAGGAATTCGATGGCAACAGCGTGATGAAGAACAACGTGGTGAACTGGAGCCCCTTCTATCATGCCGATAACGAGAACTATCCGCTACTGGAGCGCTTGCTGGCCGTTCCGGAGCTCAGGCAGCGCTACCTGGCACATTTGCGGACATTGATCACCGAGAAAATGCAGTCAGGCTCTTTCAACGCACTGTTGTCGAGCTGGTCCACCCTGATCGATGCCGAGGTGAACGCCGATCCCAAGAAGCTATACACCTATGCCGCATTCAATACCGAGCTGATCGCCTTGCAGAATTTCATCACGAACCGTCGCAACAACTTGCTGGGGAATGTGGAGGTTGCACAGCTGGCCCCCGTGGTCACCGGACTCATGCATCGTGTTGGTGGCGAGGATTGGGCGGCTCCGGATGCGACCACGGGTGTGCAGGTGGTGGCAACAGTGGCGAATGCCGCCACGACGGCACGTGTGGACCTGTTCTATAGCCTCGGCATCCATGGTGGTTTTACCGCAGTACAACTTTTCGATGACGGCGCGCACGCTGACGGGGCCGCCGGTGATGGCACTTTCGGGGGGAACATCCCTGCTGCTCCGGCCATGACGCGCGTCCGTTACTATGTGCAAGCCACAGCGAACAATACCGCGAACAGTGTTTCCTACGCCCCACCGGGTGCGGAGCATGATGTGAACACCTACCTCGTGCGGGTGGGTTTCGCAGCGGATCCCGCTGTCCGTATCAACGAGCTGATGGCCCAGAACACGAGCACGGCGTTGGACGAGAACGACCAATACGAGGATTGGATCGAACTGTACAACACCAGCGCCGAAGCGATGGACCTGAGCGGTGGTTGGTTGAGCGATGATCCGATGAACGTGTTCAAGTGGCGATTCCCGGCCGGCTCGCTGGTCCCGCCCGACGGCTACATGATCGTTTGGGCCGATGAGGATGGCGGTCAGGGCGAGCGCCATGCGAACTTCAAGCTGGCGGCCAGCGGCGAGGAAGTGTGGTTGACCGGCGCGGATGGCCTGGTCCTGGACCACGTGGAATTCGCTGCCCAGCAGGCGAACATGGGCTATGCGCGCATCCCCAACGGGACCGGCCCTTTCGTTGAACAGGATCCGACCTTCGCTGTGAACAACGAGATCAACACCTCGCTGAGCGAGCCGGTCCGTGTCGGGTTGGACGTCTACCCGAACCCGGCATCGGGATCTTTGACGATCAACGTAAGCGAACCCATCGCGCTGGAGGTGTTCGACCCGCTCCAGCGATCGGTCTGGTCAGGAACCGTTGCAGGCAGATCGCAGCTGGATCTAGCCGGATGGGCGGCGGGCGCCTACACGATACGCCACCCCGGTGGTGCCGTGAAAGTGGTGGTGGTGCATTGATCACAGCCCACCGTCATTTCGAAAAGGGCGCATACAACGGGCACTCGTGCTCATCCGCCCCCGGTCACTTCCTTGAGCGTGCGTTCGATCTGCAGCATATGCCTTTCCTGATGAGCGATGGTGAACCGGAAGGCATCACCAACTTTGAAGCGAAGGATAGGACCCAAGGTGCTCACCACCTTCTCTCCTTCCAATCCGCTGGTCCGTGCGCGTTCAAGCAAGCCGATGTAGCCGTTCAACATCGCTATGAGGTCGTCCAATGGCGCGAGCGTCACAAGCCTGCCCCTGCGCGGTTCGAACTTGCCGATCGTCGGCATCTTCCACGGGATCGTTCCGTCCGCCTTGGGTTGCATGGTGTTCAACATCCGCTGGCCCCACGTGCCCGGTTGGAACGATGAACGAAAGCGCAAGCGACCGTTACCATCGGCATAGATCCGTTGCAGGCGGTCATGATAATGCCCGCTGCTGAGGTTCATGTGTTCGATCACCTCCAGAACGCTCCAGCGCTTGGGGTCGGGCCGGCGTTGTAACACGCCGAGAGGAACTTGTCGCAACTCTTCACAACGCTGCAATTGCTTCAGCAAGGTGGATCGCAGATCGGCGATCAGGGTCCGGGTGTCCAGTGCTTCCATTGAGGAAGCGAAACTACCGGAGCGGGAAGCGGCACCCACTTGATGTGGATCAAGAAGCGCTAGATCTCCCGGGCGCGCATGCGGCTGAAGGTCTCCGGTGTCATGCGCAGGTATGAAGCGATATCCTTCTGGGCGATGATCTGCAATAGCTGCGGACTGCGCTGGACGAGCATCCTGTAGCGTTCCCGGGCGCTCAAGGAAAGTTGTTCCACCTCACGCGTCGCCCTGCCGACGATGAGTTCTTCGAGGATCAACCGGCCAAAACGTTCCATGGCCGGAATGCGGTCGTACAGGTCCAACAGATCGGAACGACGGATCCCGATGAGCTTGCTTTCCGTCACAGCTTGAACGAAGAACCGCCCGGGTCGCTGCCGAACGAACGAATCATAGTCCCCGCTCCAACTGCCTCCGTAGGCGAACCCGAGGCAGTGCTCGTTCCCATCATGCTCGAAATACAGGCGTTGAACACCTTCCCGGACGATGTAGAACCATTGCTCGACAACCTCCGCTCGGGAAACGAATGCGGCCTTCGCGAAGGATCGTTCATGCCAGTGCGGTTCCACCAGGGCCCATTCCGGGTCGGTGAGCTTCACGTAGCGCTCGATGGTGGTGCGCACCAGTCCGGCGCCGATCGCTGCTGCCATCACAGGATCAAGGCATCTTCACGAAGCGCTGCGACCAGCGGTCCTCGCCCACCTGGGCCTGGAGCATGTAGGTACCTGCCGCAAGACCGTTCACCGCGAGGGTCATGGGCGTTGCACCGGTGGCTCGTTCCTGGTGAACGATCCTGCCATCACTCGCAATGATCGTGAGCACCGCCCCGCCCGTGGACCACGGTGGAAGTTGGACACGGACATGATCCTGCGCAGGGCTGGGCCACACGGCGAACGCGCTCGCACGTCCTTCTGGAAGCCCGAGGATCGTGATCCCTGCTTCGTCGCTGAAGGTGCTGCAACCGTTCGCCGCGATCACCTCCACCCGGTAAATACCACCGAGCGGCGCTTCCAAGGTCTGTTCCACCGCTCCTTCCAACGGGGATCCGTTCCAATACCATTGATAGGCGGGTGCAGTGGAACTGGTCAGCGTAAAGCCGTCGACATCGATCGTGGGCACCGCCGGTGACGGAAGTGTGGTGAACGTCAGCGTATCGGTGTAGGCAAGGCACCCGGAAGGTGTGTGCAGGACCGCGCTCAGTTCGCCGGCTTCGGTCAATTGCAGCGGATTTTCCATTGATCCGTTGCTCCATTCGACATCGGTGAAGCCGTCCGGGACCTCAACGACCATGGCCTGTCCCTCGCAGAACGTAGTGCTTTCAGCGCTCAACTCGACCCGGTTCACCATCGTTGCGAAGGCATCAAGCTTGCCCATACCCCAGCGGTTGTTGGGAACGGGCCCAGTGAACTCATCCGCTCGGGCGGTCGCCTGCACGGCCTGCAGGATCTCCTGCGGCGTGGCATCAGGGCATTTCTGCAGGTAGAGCGCTGCAGTTCCGGCAACGACAGGCGCTGCCATGGATGTACCTCCATCGCGCACGTGCATACCGCCTGGGTCGATCTTCCAACCGTTCTGGTTGTCGATGATCCATTGGATGGCAACGAGCGGGCCTGCGGTGAATGTGACGTCCCCTGTTGAGGCGATGTCCGGCTTCAGACGTTCATCACGGGTCGGGCCGGCACTGCTGTTCGGGGCGATGTCCTGCTCCGTACCCGGCACGGTCTGTTGATTTCCGGCGTAGTCGGTGTAGGCCACCTCGTTGCAATAGTTGGCCACGGTGATCACATTGGGCAGGCATGCCCAGGAATCGACCATGTGCTTGCGCTTGTCGGGCTCCACGTAGGTCGCCATGGCCGGGTATTCCGCTGCGGAGGGGAAGGGAAGCCCGAGGGGTTGGGCCAGCGTTGGACCGATGACGTTGGAGGTGGCCGTACGGGTGGTCAATGACCAGACATCGAAGATCCCACTACCCGTGGTCATGAAGCGCCAGAGGTAGCTTGCCGAATCGGGAGACTCCATCATGACCTGGAGCAGGATCTGGTCGCCGCGCTCCTGGGCGTAGTATTGGACGGTGCCCAACGTGTTGCCGCTCGAGCTGATCAAGGGTTCGGTGACCGTGGTCCCGATGGCATCGGCGACCGTGTGGTAGACGGTCCGGCCCCTGTATGCCAGGGTCGGCGTAACACGATCCGCGCCGATGGCGAATTGCACATCCGCGAAGTCATCGGCATCGGCCCACAGTTCGAAGAACATGTTGGGGAACGGGAATGCGTTGTAACGGGGATCGGTGTTCTGGTTGGTGGTGAACCACGTGAAGGTCGTATCCGCATCCACTTCCGTCCGCAGGTGGTACGGGAACTCCGAGTTGGAATTTCCGGCAGCCGCTACCATCGCGCGCCCCCCTTGTTGATCCAGCAGGTCTTCGATGAACAACGCCGCAGCATCCTTGCCATCGTGCGACCCTCCATAGGAACCCAGGCTGGCATTGATGACCGCCGGCTTCCCCAGCGCCTCGGCCTGTGCCAGGATGTACGCCACGCCATCGGCCACGGTGGACGACCAGTTCGGCGACCCGAAATTGGTAGCCACGGCAATGATATCAGCCCCGGAAGCCACCCCCTTGTGACGTCCGTTCGCCAGGCCGTTGCCAGCGGCCGTACCCATCACCGTTGTACCATGGCCCGATGCATTGTCATTGGGGATGGACGATCCACCGGCTTCCAACTCGGCCGTGGTCCACTCGGTGCCATATCCGAACGGCGCCGGGGAACCGGGGTTGGCCGACGGCACCTGGTCCCAATAGCGGTAGACACGGGAATTGTCGTTGGCATCGCGGAAATCAGGATGCAGGATATCCAACCCACTGTCTATGAACCCCAACACCACACCTGTGCCATCATAGCCCTGGTGCAATGGGGCCTGACCTGCATGGACCAGGTCGACCCGGTTCTTCACGCGCATGGAATCGTTCATCAAATGGCCACGCTCCAAGCTGAACTCGAAGTGATGGACAGCAGGCGCTTCGGCCAATTCGGCGACACGCGCCACAGGCACCCGCGCGCTCACCAACCGGGGCAGCGTCAATTTCACCTGCCCACCAACGGCTTTCACGGCAGCACTGACGGCATCCTTCTCACCGTGGACGAAGAGATCGATCATCTCCACCCCGGCCGTCGGCTTGGCCAGATAAGCGCGCAACTGGAGGTCCATCTTCTGCGTGTACCGGGACTGCGCAAAGGCGCTAATGAGCGCAGTGGACAAGATGACCGAGAGATAGAACTTCTTCATGGCTTCAAAAGTACTGTGGTCACGCGCCTTTCATGGTCCCGTAAGCAGGCAACTGCGGCAAGAATTCCACGGCGCCCCGTTGATGGTCCACCGAGCAACAGAAGTGGCGAAGACCGTTGGTGACCATGAGGTAGCGGACATGCAACACGCTATTGTAACGCGCGGCCTGCTCGAACGTTCGTTGGCCGATGGGGACACCAGGCGCCTTGCATTCCACCAAGGCCACCGGTGACCCCCGTTCACCGAATACGACGATATCGGCCCGTTTGGCCAGGCTGTTCAGGTCCAACGGCGTTTCCACCCCAAGCAGGGACTGTGGACATCCGAGATCGTTGATAAGATAGTTGAGCACATGCTGGCGCACCCATTCCTCGGGGGTCAACGCCACCCAGCGCTTGCGAACGGGATCGAAGACCTGCGGCCCGTTGTCCCCGTGCTTAGTTTTGACGCCATGGTCCGGCAGGTCGAGCACCTGCATTCCGGGCTGTATCACCACACAAAAGTGCGAACCAAACAAGAGATCGTCGGCAACTGGCTGCCACGTTATACCGGACTGGCCTTGGATGGCTTCCGGCCCCATGTCCTGTTGACCAACTTCGACAACTACCTGGACATCTTCTGCCAGCAGACCGGCGCGGTGATCCCCGTGAAGGACAAAGCAATGAAGGTGGCCGTGGCCGAGGACATGGTCATGATAAACTTCGGCATGGGCAGTCCCATGGCCGCCACCACGATGGACCTGTTGAGTGCGATCGACCCGAAGGCCGTACTGTTCCTGGGGAAATGCGGCGGCCTGAAGAAGAAGAACCAACTGGGCGACCTGATCCTACCGATCGCCGCCATACGGGGTGAAGGGACCAGCAACGATTACTTCCCACCGGAAGTACCGGCGCTGCCGAGTTTCATGATCCACCGCGCGGTAAGCGGTGTTATCCGCGATATGGAGCTGGACTATTGGAGCGGCACGGTGTACACCACCAACCGCAGGGTGTGGGAGCACGACGAGGAGTTCAAGATGAAGCTGCGCGACATACGCGCAATGGGCATCGATATGGAAACGGCAACGCTCTTCATGACCGGCTTCTCGAACGGCATCCCCACGGGGGCTTTGCTGCTCGTTAGCGATCAGCCCATGGTACCGGAGGGCGTGAAGACCAGTGCCAGTGATGCAAAAGTGACCGGCTCCTTTGCGGAGACCCATGTGCGTGTTGGTATCTCGTCCTTGCGCGAGATCATCAACGAAGGACGGTCGGTGAAGCACTTGCGCTTCGAATAGGTATGGAACGCAGATGCCGCAGATGGTCAAGATGAACGCAGCTATGAAATGCATGCGATCCATGCCCAGCGCTACTTGTAGCATGGCACTAGGTCGGAGCTTGTCGACCACCCCATCAGCGGCTATCATGATCATCCGCGTCATCAGCGTTCCATTCTCCGAATGAGCACGCTGGACGACTACAAGAAGGTGATGGCCGATCTGCGGAGCGGCAAGTTCAAGCCCGTGTACCTGCTGCACGGTGAAGAGGGTTTCTTCATCGACCGCATTGCGCTGGAGATCGAACGGTTGGCGCTCGAGGAGCATGAGCGGGACTTCAACCAGACCATTCTCTACGGACGCGACGCGGATCCCGATGTGGTGAAGGACACTTGTCTTCGGTTCCCCATGATGGCCGAGCGGCAATTGGTGGTGATCCGCGAGTTGCAGAACTGGCGGATCGATGCCGTGGAAAAGCTCGAAGCCTATTTCCAGAAACCGACGCCGACCACCGTGCTGGTGCTCTGCTACAAGCACAAGAAGATCGATGGCCGCAAGACCATCCTGAAGTCGGTGCAGAAAGGCGGCGGTCTGGTATTCCTCAGCGACAAAGTGCGCGAGGACAAATTGCCCGACCTCTTGATCAGCTTCGCGAAGAACCAGAAGCGCCGGTTGGGCGGGGCCGAAGCCACCCTGCTGGCCAACCACCTGGGCAGCGACCTGGCCAAGGCGATGAAGGAGGTGGAGAAGTTGTGCCTGGTGACCGAGGAAGGAGGCGCCATCACCAGCGACATCATACAGCGGTTCGTGGGGATCAGCAAGGACTACAACGTGTTCGAACTACAGAATGCGATCGGGACACGCAATGCACTGAAGGCCCAGCAGATCGCCAACCACTTCGCGGCCGACCCGAAAGAGAATCCGCTGGTGCTCACATTGGGTTTCCTGAACACCTATTTCGCCAAGCTCGCCTTGGTCCACGGCGCAGCGGGCAAAAGCCAGGCGGAACTCGCGGGCGAACTGAAGGTGAACCCCTACTTCGTGAAGGACTACGTGGCCCAGGCCCAGAACTATCCGTTGGGCAAACTGGTGGAGGTGCAGCGGCACTTGCGCCAGTTCGACCTGCGCAGCAAGGGCTTGGGTGGGGACGGCTCGGACCAAGGCGAGCTCCTGCGCGAGTTGGTGGCCAAGGTGATGGCTTAGATCCCTTCGCTCTTTGCCGTGGCCGCAGTACACCCGCTGAAATTACTCCACCACCACCCTTTCGTAGCAGGTCCCTTCCTTATCTGTGAAGCGGATCACGTAGGTGCCTTTGCTGTAGCCGGTAAGATCCACCTCCTCGGTCTTCTGGCCGTGCGTGGCGGCGCGTTGGAAAAGCAACTTGCCCATGGCATCGTACACGCTGTAGTAACTGTCCTTCACGAGCGGGTCTTGGAACTCCACGGTGAAGCGGCCGGGGGTGGGGTTGGGGTAGACCTTTGGCTTCCGCGAACGAGAGGGATCCATCACCGAAGTAATCATGCAACCGTATGTCGGAATGGTGGCAATTGACGTGTCATTAAGATAGAACGGTACGGACACGGCACCATCGATTGAGGCTATCACAAAGTTGCTGTCAACCGGAAAAAGTTCGGTGACGGATAGTGGCGGTGGCTGCTGTTCCGAGCAGGGCAAGTGGCCGGTCGAGTCCGCTTTGAAGAGGTAGGGAGCACCAAGTGCCGTCGGAAAATCGCCGTGCGCCAAGCCACTGAATAGCAAGCCGCCATCTGAAGCAAGCAACAGATCCTGGATTTCGTATTTGTAATCGGTCAGGCCTCCGGATCGGGTCCAGAGCGTATCACCGTTCAGGTCTGTCTTCATCAAGAATGGGCGATAGAACCTATTGTAGTTCAAACCACCGCTCTGGACACCGATCGTGGCGAGCACAACGTACTTGTTGTCCGGGGTCCTTATTATGCGGGACCATTGCGGTGCGTACCAGAGATAAGGTTCAATTGCATAACCACGACACCACAATACAGCACCTTCCCCGTCGAGTTTCAACATGAAGGTCTTCGGATGGTAAGTGGAAGGCAAGGGGCCAAGGGCATGGAGTGCTGACACTTCCGTAACACCAGTTATGATGAAGGAACCATCTGGTTCGATCACTACGTCATGCACCTCGCCGTTTGGGCGGATATAGGATTTGCACCAGAGTACCTCGCCAGCAGCATTCATACGGGCTACCACGACACCTGCGGTGTCCATGGAGATACCCGCCAATAGATCACCACCTGGTAACTCCTTGACGAAGTCGACGTTTCCTGAACGCAAGATCCGCTTGGCCCAAAGTGGGTTCCCGGTTGGATCGGTCTTTAGGAAAAAGAACGGTCCGCCACCGCCCCATGACACGACGCTCCCATCGCCGCACACTTCCAGACCTATGGCCATCGCCGAGCACCCTGGAGCGTTCAAAACGTAATAGTGCACCGACGACAGATTTCCCAAGGAATCCATTTTGCCGATGAGCGGATGTATGTAAGGGACAGTGTTCGAGCCATTAGCAGTGCATGAATCATTTTGATATCCGGTAGCGAAATAGAATTCATTGTCGGTATATCTCGCCACTGCACGAAGACCAAGGACCGAATCCCCCCCCCAGTAATAATTCTTGTGGATAATGTCGCCCGCTGGATCTAAGAGCACCGCACCACCTAGGCCAATGAAATAGTTCCGGCTGTTCAACTCGAAGAGGTCGAGCTTGAGGCTTGTTGGGCTTTGATAGTACTTCTCGAATGTCGGCTGCGCCATCATACAAACGGTCGTAACAGGAAACACCGCGCATAGAACCAGCTTTCTCATAGATCAGTGGATGATCAGTTTCTTGGTTCGCGAATTGGTGGGATTAGCGACGCGTACGGTGTAGACCCCCTTGGCCATGTGCCCCCGCTCCCGCGAGTCTGTGACTCGTGGACCTTTATTACCGACGTTCATTGAACGAAGCTAGCGCCGATCTGTGATCGGCTTGTGCGGCGCTCTACTCCACCACCACCCTTTCGTAGCACGTGCCCTCCTTATCCGTAAAGCGGATCACGTAGGTGCCTTTGCTGTAGCCGGTAAGATCCACCTCCTCGGTCTTCTGGCCGTGCGCGGCGGCGCGTTGGAAAAGTAATTTGCCCATGGCATCGTACACGCTGTAGTAGCTGTCCTTCACCAGCGGGTCCTGGAACTCCACGGTGAAACGGCCTGGAGTGGGGTTTGGGTAAACGCTCATGCGCTGCGGCTTGCCCGATACGTGTGGCACTTTCAGAAGAACATTCGTGCAACCATCATAGACCGTGAATGGATCGAGTACCGTATCCCTAGCAAAGGCTGGCCGGGCGATAGCTCCATCCACAGAGGTAAGGGTGAAGCTGCTGTCCACCGGAAAAAGCTCACTTATCGTTACCGGGTACGAAATGTCCAGACAAGGGAAGTGGCCCTCGGAGTCCGTCTTGAAGATGTATGGTGCCCCCAAGAGCAAGCCCGGGAGTTCGCCCATCATACTCCCAGTGAAGACGAAACCTTCGTCGGAATGCGCTAAAAGATCGAATGTCTCATAGATGTAATCCTCGCTACCGCCAAAGGATCTCGTCCATAGCGTATCACCGTTCAGGTCCGTCTTCATCAAGAATGGGCGGTAGAAGAAGTCCATCTCTTCTTGACCCAAATTGGCTAGGATGGCGTAATTCCCGTCAACGGTGCGTTCGATGCGTGATCGTCGTGTGGTGTACCATGGGTTCGGTTCGGCTTCATAGCCCCTGCACCATTGCACTTCACCCTCACCATCCAGCTTCATCATGAAGAGCTTAGGGTGAAAATCCGGCGGCAGCGGCTCGAAGAGGTCCAGATGTATGCTATCCGTATAGCCAGTGACAATAAAGGAATCGTCCGACTCGATCACCGCGTCATGTACCATCCCCTCAGGACGTATGTAGGATTTGCACCACAGGCCCCCCCCATTCGCATCCAACCGCGCCACGACAGCCCCAGCAGTATCCATGTTGATACCCGCAAGTAGATCACCCCCGGGCAATTCCTTGATGAATTGGATCCCTCCGTGGTGGTCGAAAGTCCTTGCCCAGATGGGTTCTAGATCACCGTCGACCTTTAGGGCAAAGAAATCCTGCGTATAACCCCAAGTGACGATGCCTCCGTCCGCGGTCTTTATCACATCTGCGCCTACGTTGGAGCAACCTGCGTTCAATTCATAGTGGCGCATGGAGGAAATGTTCCCCAAGGAATCCATGCGCCCGATCACGGGATAGCGATTGGGTATCGGACCCGTACCAGGATCACAGATGTCCTTTCGATAGCCCGAGGCAAATGCGAAATCATTCACATCAAAGCGCCGAATACCACCGATCCCGAGCAGCGTATCTGACCAGTAGGACTGCGTCTGAAGCACATGCCCAGCGGGATCCAGCCGTGATATTCCTCTAGCCAAACCCAGGCCAGTTAGAATGTTCCCTCCAGGAAGCTCCGTTAGATTAAAAATGAATGAGGTGCCCGCATTGTAGAGCCGTTCAAAGGATTGGGCGTGGATCAAGTTTGAGCAGAGGACGCTCGCGGCACCTACTAACCAGAGTTTCATGACCTCATTGAATTACAAGCTTCTTGACCTTGACGTTCTCTCCATCCGAAACCCGAATGCTGTATACTCCGCTGGCCAGTTCTTCTGTATTGAGACGTACCATGGCATCGGTTATGCTGCTCAGGGTCTTGAGCCTTCGACCGGATAGATCCCCTGCTCCCGCGAGTCTGTGACTCGTGGACCTTTATTACCGACGTTCATTGAACGAAGCTAGCGCCGATCTGTGATCGGCTTGTGCGGCGCTCTACTCCACCACCACCCGCTCGTAGCAGGTGCCCTCCATATCCGTAAAGCGGATCACGTAGGTGCGGTACGGATCTTGTGCGCGCAAGTACAGGTCCGAATGGTGCTGTCCGGCGTTCAGCCGCGAACATGCATCGGGTACGCAGCGGCCGTTGTTGCCCAATGGCGCGAGTCGTCAAAGGGGCGGTCGTGCCGGATCGATCTGCGGTACCCATGGCGAGCGCGACGTTCCGTTACCTTAGCCGCCCCTGCAAGGATAACCGCTCATGTCCCGCGTCCTCAAGACCCTTCTTCTCTGCTTCGTCCTGGTGCCACCAGCCTTGTTCGCCCAGACCGGCACCGTTCGCGGGTTCCTCTATGACAAACAGAGCGGCGAGCCGATGCTCTTCACCCCCGTAACACTGAAGGGGACCACGATAGGTGCCCAGACCGATGTGAACGGATACTACTCCATCAGCAAAGTGACGCCGGGCAAGTACGTGCTACAGGTGATCTACCTGGGGTACGACACGCTCCAGCAACCCATCACGATCACGAAGGACCAGATCCTGACGGAGAAGCTCTACCTGAACAAGAGCGCCATCCAGATCAAGGAATTCGAGGTCACCGGCGAGAAACAGGAAGCCCAGACCCAGGTGCGCATGGGCCTGACCAAGCTTACTCCCCGGCAGATCGAACGACTTCCTTCCATCGGCGGGCAGCCGGACCTCGCCCAATACCTGCAGGTGGTACCGGGCGTGATCTTCACGGGGGACCAAGGTGGCCAGCTCTACATCCGGGGTGGTTCACCGATCATGAACAAGACCATGATGGACGGCATGGTGCTGTACAACCCCTTCCACAGCATCGGGTTGTTCAGCGTTTTCGACAATGACATCATCCGCAACGCGGACATCTATTCCGCCGGCTTCAATGCGGAACACGGCGGACGGGTGAGCTCCATCATGGACATCACCACCCGTGACGGCAACAAGACGCGTTTGAGCGGCAAAGTGGCGGCGAGCACCTTCACAGCTAAAGCCCTGTTGGAAGGCCCCTTGAAAAAGCAGACGGAACCGGGCGGAGCCTCCTCCTCTTTCCTCTTGAACCTCCGGCACTGCTACCTGGACAATAGCAGCAAGGTCTTCTACGAGAACATCAAGCAGGATGGGCTCCCGTTCAAATTCACCGACGTCTACGGGAAAGTCAGCTTCAATGGGACCAACGGCAGCAAGGTGAACCTGTTCGGTTTCAACTTCAGCGATGGCGTGCGGTACCAAAGCGTAAGCGACCTGAACTGGAACAACTGGGGCGCGGGCACCAACTTCGTACTGGTCCCGGCGGGATCCGCCGTATTGATCGATGGCACCTTCTCCGCCAGCAACTACAACATCTCGCTCAAGGAGGGTGAACTCCCGCCACGCACAAGCGAGATCGCAGGCTTCAACGGTTCGCTCAACTTCAAGGTGTTCAATGGCGAGGACGAGGTGCGTTACGGCATCGAAGTGCTCGGGTTCCGCACCAACTTCAAGTTCTTCAACAGCCTCGGTCGTGAGTACGAGCAGGAGCAGAATACATCGGAGATCGCTGGCTACGTGACCTACAAGAAGGTCATCAACAAGGTCATCATCGAGCCCGGCTTCCGGATGCACTACTACGCCTCGCTCGCCGTGGCCAATCCCGAACCCCGGCTGGGCTTCAAGTGGAACATCACGGACGACTTCCGGTTCAAACTGGCGGCGGGCCGCTACAGCCAGAACCTGGTGGCCGCCAACAGCGACCGCGACGTGGTGAACCTGTTCT
>DEQO01000020.1 GCA_002360495.1 Flavobacteriales bacterium UBA3364 | reverse complement strand
GGCTTCGGGCACCGCGTGTACAAGAACTTCGATCCCCGGGCACAGATCATCAAGAAGGCCTGCGACGATGTGCTGATGAAGATGGGTGTGAAGGACCCCGTGCTCGACATCGCCCGCCAGTTGGAGGAGATCGCGCTGAAGGACGACTATTTCGTGGAGCGCAAGCTCTACCCGAACGTGGACTTCTACAGCGGCATCATCTACCGCGCCATCGGCATTCCCACCCGCATGTTCACGGTGATGTTCGCGCTGGGCCGCCTGCCGGGTTGGATCGCCCAGTGGAAGGAGATGATCGAGAACAAGGAGCCCATCGGCCGTCCCCGCCAGATCTACACCGGCGCCACCAAGCGCGATTTCGTGGCCCTGAAGGACCGGAAGTAGGGCTGCCCCCCTATCGCTTTTCGCCCGGATCCGTTGTGCCGTTGCGTGTTCGCAGCGAGCATTCGGTTGGTTCAGGGCTGTACGTTACCAGCACAAGATCCGTACCGCACCGATTTGGAAAACCGGCTTGTAGAGCAGTAGGTTCATCATCTGAACCGCCACACCATGCGCCGTGTACCCCCCTCAGATCTTACCGGCTACAGCAAAGGCACCTACGTGATCCGCTTTACGGATAAGGAGGGCACGTGCTACGAAAGGGTGGTGGTGGAATAGAGCGCCGCACAAGCCGATCACAGATCGGCGCTAGCTTCGTTCAATGAACGTCGGTAATAAAGGTCCACGAGTCACAGACTCGCGGGAGCAGGTTAGGAGTTGGAAGAGCCTTGCCAGCACCATGCTTGCACTGCCACTAGGTTCATTAGCCAAAGGAGCCTACTGGGTTGGCGTCTCGGATGGCACCCAGAACCAGGTCCGCAAACTCATTGTACAATGAGTATGGCACGACCATATCTCATTACGCTCGCCCTGGTGTACTCATGTGCCATAGGGGCCCAACCCACCTTCGAGAGATTCTATCAATCCGGGACGAGTTACACGTTCGATCTGATCGAGTTGCCCGGGCACAACATTCTCACATGCATGGCTGTAGCGCACATTCTCGATCCGGAAGGATCCATTGAGTATTCAAGCGCGTACCATGGTGGGGGCACCTATTTGACTCAAACCTTGAAGGCCGCAGGGCCGAACAGCTTCTACTTCACAACTGCTACAGTAGCAGCAGAGTGCCCATTTGGTGACGCGGCGTTGGTCTATACCGTGCTGGGCAAGATGGACTCTGTTGGTACAACAGCGACTGTGAATCGCTATACACCTGACCCTGGCTATTGTAGCGGTCTGCCCGGCGGCTTGGAAATCACCGAGGATCTGGGAGCCATTACATGGGGCCGGGACAAGAACTTTTTCGCGTTGCGGGTGGATGAAACGTTCCAACCCATTTGGGCGAAACGGGTTGCGCGGTCTGGAGGTTTCCAATTCCTCAAGGGGCTGCCCGGTGGTGATCTGTTGGCCGGGATCAACATGGATACCGCCGGTGCGGTGTTGGCTCGCTTGGACCCCAATGGGAATTTCATCTGGAGCAAGAGCTATATCCGGCCCAGGGGCATTGTGCAAGATGCCCTTATCGAGTCCGACGATTCCTTCATCATTACAGGAAGTACGGACAGCACCAAGCTGGGTCTCTTCACCCCTTTGCCGGCGAGCTATCAACCGAAGCTCTTCATGATGAAGTTGAATGGGGAAGGCGATGTCCAGTGGTGTAAGGGATATGACAGCGCACCGTATAACTGGCCGGCCTATATAGCATCCAAGATCAAAAAGACGGCAGATGGCGACTATGTGGTGCTGGCCACATTGGGTGAGTTGGGGTACAATTTCGAATTCAGGCCTTTCCTGATGAAGACCGACCTCAACGGTGACACACTTTGGACACAGTCCCTGGGTCGAAATGGATACAGTTACGGTACGAACAATCTTGCGCTATTGTCGGATGGCGGCATCCTTTTCAACGGGATTATCTACGGTGATCTACCCGGTGGCAATACGGGCATGAACTACATTTTCAAAAGCGACGCCATGGGCCATCTCCCGTGCTGGGAGCAAGATTATTCCGTACAAACACTGGATCTCTTCCCGGTGGATAGCAGCTTTACGCTCATAGCCGAGGATGTCTCGGTAACAGCGACACCGGTCTTTGTACAGGACACAATACTTGATCCAGATATCTTCACAGTATACGACGGCTGCACCTTTACAACAGGAGTTCCCTCTCGGGTACATGGGCGGGCAAAGCCTGCGGTACGTCCCAACCCCACCCCCGGCCGCTTCACCGTGGAGTTCCAGGACCCGCTAATGAAGGACAGCTACTATTCGGTGTACGACACCATGGGCAAATTGCTTTTCCAACGCGCCGCCGCGCACGGCCAGAAGACCGAGGAGGTGGACCTTACCGGCTACAGCAAAGGGACGTACGTGATCCGATTCACGGATAAGGAGGGCACGTGCTACGAGCGGGTGGTGGTGGAGTAGGGTCGATAGCGCGATCTCGTGGCCCTGAAGGACCGGAAGTAGGGCTTATCCACAGGTGCATTGGATAGTTGAGGGGAACCGCCGGGAGGACTTCCGAGGCAGGTCGTACCTTCGCCGTACCGAACCTCGCAACACGCATGAAAAAGTTGATCGGCCTGGCCCTTTGGTTGCTGGCATTCCTGATCCCCTTCCGGTACGCCATCCTGGACACGGGCGACCTCCTGCAGGAGGATGGCTCCATCGACAACGTCAAGGGCCTGTTGAGCTTCGTGGTCATGCTCGGGTTGTTGTTCGCCGGTTACGCCCTTGTCGACTCCTCCGGCCCGAAACCCGGCTCCGAGGAAGCACACGGGCACTGATATCCGCCCCATCAGGCCGCCATGGCGCATGTCCTGATCCCCACCGACCTCAGCACCAACGCGCTCAACGCGGCGGTGTACGCCATCCATCTCTATGGCGAGGAGGGGAATACGTTCTCGCTGGTGAACACCTACATGCTACCCATCAGCATGGCGGACACCACGCCCATGGACATGGACGTGCTGGCCTTGGCCTCCGCTGAGGGGTTGGACCGGTTCGCTGCACAGCTGCGTGAAGCACTGCCGGACCATGCCCCACGCATCTCGGTCCACAGCCATCCCGGCGACGTTGCGGATGTGTTATCGGACCTGGAGGGAGCAACCCCGAAACCCGATCTGGTCGTGATGGGTACGCAAGGCCACAGCGGCTTGGAACGGATCCTGTTGGGCAGCAACACGGCCTCGGTGATCAAGAACCTGCGCACGCCGGTGCTCGCGGTGCCGGAGCAGACACGCTACACCCCGCCAAGGCGTATCGTCCTGGCGGATGATGGCGGCCGGGTGGACAAGGCCACGCTGAAGGTGCTGCTGGACATCGCCCGCTGGTCCAAGGCCGAAGTGATGATCGTTCACGTGGTACCGGAGGACCGCACCTCGGAGGACGACCTGAGCAGCACGGGCTATGATCTGTTGCTGGGCGCCATTCCGCACAGTTACCACAGTGTGAGCGGCGACAATGTGATGATCGCGTTGCACGACCTGGCCGACCAGAGCGATACCGACATGGTGGTGGTCCTGCATCGCCACCGCGGGATCTTCGAACAGCTTTTCCATCGCAGCGTTTCCACGCGGCTGGCCATGCACACGCACATCCCGATGCTGGTGCTGCAACAAGGCACGGCTTGATCGAGGCACATGCGAGGTGGTCTTCCGCTTTTCCGATTCCGTGGCATCCGGGTCCTGGTCCACTGGACCTTCCTGCTCCTGCCCGCCTATGTGGCCTTCACCGGTTTCCTGGACGGCACCAGCCTCACGGAAGTCCTGGTCGAGATCGGGCTGGTGCTGATCGTCTTCGTATGCGTGGTGTTGCACGAGTTCGGGCACGCGCTCACGGCACAACGGTTCGGGGTGGGCACACGGGACATCACGTTGCTACCCATTGGCGGTGTAGCCAGCTTGGAACGCATGCCCGAGGACCCACGCCAGGAGTTCTGGATCACGATAGCCGGCCCCATGGTGAACCTGGTGATCGCCGGGCTCTCCTTCCTGCTGATAGCCCTGAGTGGCCTCTCCCTCTTGATGGGCGACATGTTCAAGGACCTCGCCTCCGGGCATACGGTCCTGGCCTTCCTTTTCATGAGCAATCTCGGCCTGTTCCTGTTCAACCTGATCCCCGCCTTCCCCATGGATGGCGGCCGTATCCTGCGTTCGGTGCTGAGCATGCGGATGGCGCGCGACAAGGCCACACGTATCGCAACGACGATCGGGCGCTTGCTCGCCGTGGGTTTCGTGGGGTATGGCTTGCTTCAAAGTGCCCCCTTCCTAGCGGTGATCGGTGTCTTCATTTTCATGGCGGCCGGAGCTGAAGCGCGGCATGTGGCCGCGAGCACCAAGTTGAATTCCCTGATCGTGGGTGATGTCATGCGGACGGACGTACTGCAACTGGAAGCCGGAACCGGTCTCCAGTCCGCTTGGAACGCGATGACCTTCGGCGAACACCGGGTGATCGTTGTAACGGCCGATGCTCGTTACAGTGGGATGGTCCTGCGTGAAGTGCTGCGCTCGGAGCTGGCCCAGGGTGACCCGGCTGCGGCCATCGGCCCACTGGCGCTGAACGTGGCACCGATCGCTCCTTCGGAACCGGCGTTAGCGCTGTACCGACGAATGCTCGCAACGGGCGTTGTTGCTGTTCCCGTGGTGGATTCCGGGACGATCGTAGGCATTGCCGAGCGCAGTGCGATGGCCGGGATCTTCCATGCGCAGCACCCTGCCGCTCGGTAGGGTCAATACCCCTGCCTGGCCTTCTCTGCGACCTTCTGTTTCGGGTCGTGCAGGGTGAACACCCGGGAGATGTTGAACCCGAAACGGATGCCGCCGTCGGCCCAACTGTCCGTTGTTTCGGTGATGAAGGCCCGTTCATAGAGGCCGGTGCTGTTGCTCATGTGCAATTGGAACACATGGCCACCCGTCTCGATATCGAATCCGATGGACAGCGAGTTGTAGTACTTGGGATCGATCTGGTCCGGCAGGACGTAGAAATACTCGGCGTTCAAGGCCACGCGCTTGGAGAGCTTCACGCGCCCGGCACCGCTGACGTGGATCACATCGTTCTTTTCCTCGTTGGTGCTCACCAGGTTGCGGTGCACCAGGCCGGGGTTCAACTGCAGGGTGAAGCGTTCGCTGAACTTACGGCCCACGATCACCGAGAAGGCATACGACATCCTGTTCGTGAAATACACCGTACGGGTCGGGTCGTACCAGGTCAGGTCCTCCTCGGGCATCGTGGTGATGCTGCTTGCGGCCAGCACGGCCAGGGTCACTGGCATGGTGCACCCCGCATCGCACTGGCGAAGGAACTTGTACTTGGCGAAACCATCCACGGTCTTCTGGTAGCTGCTTCGCCCGATGCCGATCATCAGGCGGTCGGTCAAGCCATAGTCCAGCCCCAGCCGGATCGTCGCATCATCCAAACCATAGAATTCATCGATGCCCCCATTGACAGGCCCGAAACGGTGGCCGATCTTGAAATCGAGCACCCCGTGCGCGGTATTCTCCAGGCTGTGCCCATTGATGACCCGCGTGGTCTTGAAGCTCGCACTCGTGTACTCCGGCTCAGCGCTGGTGGAGTCCGCACCAAGAAGGTCCAATAGATCTTCCTGTGCGAAGATCGGCGTGGCACCTAGGGCGAGGACAAGGCAGTAGATACGCGTCATGGGGTTCTGTTCGGTTCGGTCCGTCTTCAGGAGGCCTCACACCTTGGCCGCGAAGGTGCGAAAGGGCCCCGGGTCACATCTTGGCGTAGTCCAACTTCACGGTCACCTTCACCTGTTCCGCGATGTTGTCGCGGACCACTCCGGGGATCTTGATGCCGTGATCCTCCGGCTTGATGGTGAATTCGCCTGAGGCCTTCACAGCACCGGCCGCGTCCACGGTCAAGGTGCCCTTCACAGTGACCGGCTTGGTCACACCATGGATGGTAAGATCCCCTTGTGCGCTGACCATGTAGGTGCCTTCCTTCTTCATCTCATCCTCGCCCACCCCGGTGATCTTGCCTTTGAAGGTGGCCTTGGGGAAGGTGTTGCTCTCCATGTAGTTCTCGTTGAAATGCTCCTGCATCAACGCTTTCTCGAACTCGAAGGCCTTGATCAGGACGGCGAACTCGATGGCGCCCGTCGTAGCGTCGAACACGCTCGTCACCTTGCGGTTGTCGGCCGCGATGTTCTCCATGGCGGTTTCGGACAGGAAGGCGATATGCCCGTTCCGGGTGGCGAACCGTTCCTGGGCTGAAAGGGCCAGGGGCGCAAGGGCCAGCGTGATGGGGAGGATCCTAAGGGTTTTCATGGCAGGTTGATTTCCGGTTGTACAAGGCAATTCTCATTCCACAGCGGTGCAACGCACCAACACCACGTCCATCAACATGCCGGTACAGATGCCCTTGATGGTCACGGAGGCACCCGACCGCCAGTCGGCAGGGACGTCCGCCGGGTCGAATTCACATACCACACCGGCCAGCTCGCTTTCCGTCCCGAGCACGATGTTCGTGATGTCCACGGCGGGCTCGATGCTGCGGATCGTGCCGCTCACCTGCACCACCTGCTCCGTGGTGCCCACGAAACGGGTCGTGGCGGCAGCTTCATCGGCAGTGAAGGCCGCAAGCAGGTCCTGCGCGCTGATGGTCTCTTTCACCGGCAGGTCATCGGCCTTCGCAGTGGTGCGGTTGAATTCCATCCATGCGTAGCCACCACCGGCGACGGCGATCAGGATGGCGATGATCAGTATCGTTCGTTTGGCCATGGTTCCTAGTTCTGGGGCGCACCATCGGCCACCCACAATTCGATCTGGCGTATCTCGCACTCGCGCAACGGCGCGTCGGGCGGCATGGGAATGGCGTTGGTGCCACGATTGATGGAACGTACGAGCGATCCATTGGCGGCTTTCTCGGCCACCTCGGAATACTGGGTGAAATCACCGGAACCATCGCCACCGGCCACATGGCAACCGGGAATGGCACATTTGCTTTGCATGATGGCATCGACCTCGCCGCTGTAGTTCACGTTGGCCGTGTCGCAGAAGGTGGCGGGGTACAGGTCCTCCTCATTGTCGTAGTAGCAACCGTTCATGGCGAGGATCACCACACTGGAAAGGCCGAGGAAAAGGAAGCGCTTCATGGTCAGTTGTTGGGCGATCCGGCTTCGATCCAGAGCAGGAACTGCCGCACCCGGCAATCGGGCAATGCAGGTGCGTTCCGTGGCATGGCGGTGTACCCCGGCAGGTGCTGTATGGCCCCGGCCAGGCGTCCGTCCTGGGCCACGGCGTTCAGCACGCTCCACGATGTGAAGTCCAGCCCACCTTGTGGTGTGCCACCGCTGTGACAGCCCTGGCAACGCGCCTGGATGACCGGCCGGATGGTGCCGGAGTAGGTCACGTTCAGCGTATCGCACGCTGCATCCTCACACCCGTTGTTCTGCGCCCCCTGCTGGATCCATTGCCCAATGAGGGCGATCTGGTCCGCTGTGAGCGGCGTTTGGGGTGGGCGCGGCATGATATCGTCCGGATCGTTCTCGTTGATCGCTTCCCAAAGATCGCCATCCTGGATGATACCACTGTTCATCAAGGACGGATAAGAGGTCAGGTCTATTCCATCATTTTCATCCGTGGCCGAGGAATGGCATCCATCGCCCATGGTGCAATTGGAGATCAGGAGCGGTTGTATCTGCTGTGTGAAATAAACGATCGTGGGGTCGCAAGGGACCGGTTCTTCTCCCCCACCTCCACCGTTGCCGCCTCCATTGCCGGTGAGGTCCTCGATCGGCACCACCGGCGGTTCGTGTTTGCAGGAAGCGAGCAAGAACGCTGCGGCCAGGAACACGGTACCTGGCATTATCATGGCTCCAAAGCCAGGTGCCAGGGCACTTCGCTTCGAGGGCCTGCTTGTCAAGATGTCGTTGGCTGCGGGCATGGGGTCGAAGTTCCCATCACCGCCGAGGGTGATCATGGTCCAAGTGGACGAATCGGGCGATCAAGAGGATGGAGCGGACCAAGGTCAACGTGCAGGTAAGTGTCCAGGCGGTTCCCGGTGTTGGATCTCCAGGACCAGCCCGGCGATCACCACGGCATTGAGGCTGTTGTGGTAACGCGGATAGCGGTTCAAGCGGAGCACCGCCCCGAAAAGAGCTTCCGTCGGGGTGGTCAGCAAGCTCTCAAGATCGTCCGGGTGGAGCGCCAGCAGCGGAGAGAACCGGTGGTCGGTCTTGCGATCCATACCACCAAGCAAGGCACGCCGGGGGCGTGGGCCACCGGTGGACACGACGAAGAGGGCAGCGGGATCGATGGACCGGGATATCCGTCAGCCCCCGGCGAGCCAGCGCTTGAACTCCGCGGAACGCTCACTGCTCACAATGGCGTCATCCCCGTACGGCGGATCCAGCACCACTTTCACGCGGCTCTTGCTGTACGCCAACAACTCCTTTATGCTGTGCAGTTGCACGATAAGCTGCCGGTTCAGGCGGATGAACTTCGCCGGGTCCAATTGCAATTCCAGCTTGTCCAGGCTCTCTTCCAAAGGCAGGTCGCGGCCCTCCTTCGTTCGCAGGAACGTGTTCTTCTGCAACGAATGGATGTAGGCGATCTGGTCGGGTTCCACCACCTTGAAATGGTCGCCGTAGCGGATCAGGAAACGCTTGATCGGCGCCACAGGACGGGCAGGTTCCTCATGCAGCGCGAGGGGGGCGTGATCGCGCACAACAGCGCCCTTCGAAACCCTTGCAAGCGCTGCGGCGAGCTCCTCCTTCTTCAGGGGCTTCAGAAGGTAGTCCACGGCATTCACGCGGAAGGCCTTGATCGCGTACGCATCGAAGGCGGTGGCGAAGATCACCGGGAAAGCGACCGTGGTCCGTTGGAAGATCGCGAAGCTCTCGCCATCCGCGAGTTGCACATCGAAGAACGCCAGGTCCGGAGCCGGGTTGGCTTCGATCCATTCCACCGCTCCTTCCACGGTAGGCATATCGGCGACCACGACGATGGAGGGGTCGATCTCCACCAGCATCTTGCGCATACGTTTTACCGCAGCGGCCTCGTCCTCGACGATCAGTACGTTCATGGCATGGGAGCGATCAAAGGTATCCGCACACGGAAAACCCCATCGTGGCGCGTCACCTCGATGGGCCGGTCGGTGAACGCCGCGTACCGCTTCAGGATGCTCTCCAAACCGAAACCGGTGGAACGCGGCGGAGAAAGGCGTGGCGCTATCGGGTTGGAGACGACCAGCGCGTCCAACGCTGCTTCGATCCGGATCACGAGTGGCGCCTCCAATGTGGCCACGTTGTGTTTCAGTGCGTTCTCGACCAGCAATTGCAACGTGAGCGGCACGATGCGATCGCGCCGATGCACCTGCTCCACCTCCACCCGCAGAACGATCGCCTCACCGAACCGGCGCTGCTCCAGGGCGAAATAGGTTTCCAGCAGGTCCAGTTCCTCCCCCACTGTATGCAGGTCCTTGTCGCGCACCAGCAGGATGTTCCTGAAGAAGGTGCTCAGTTGGTCCACATGCTCCACAGCCTTCGACGGCTGGTCCTCGATCAGTTCCACGAGGGTGTTGAAACTATTGAAGAGGAAATGGGGATCCACCTGACTGCGCAGGGTCTCCAGTTGGAAGCGCACCTGTTCCTTTTCCATCCGCTCGCGGAAACGCACACGTCGATCACGAGCCCTTACGATCAGGACCAGGAGGACCGTCAGCAGCAGCCCGGCCAGGACGATGACCCACGGCAATCGCCACCAGGGCGGCTCGACCACGATCATGAGCGTGTGCCAGGGATCGTTGCCTGCAGGTACGCCCACGAAGGCACGCACCTGGAAGTGATGGGTGCCGGCGGGCAGTCCCGAGAAGGTCGCCTCCCGGTCCCGGGTGCGAAGGATGGTGCCGTTGGGACCGGCCATCCGGTACTCGAACCGCAATGCTGCCGGATCCGTGTAGTACAGGCCGGTGAAGCGGATCGTCACATCGTTACGGTCGTGCGTCGTGCGTATCTCGTCATCGATCGGTACCGCTGCACCGTCGACGAGAACGCCGGTGATGACCACGGGGACCTCCGGATCGAAGTGATGGTCAGTAGGACGGATCCTTACCAATCCCTTGTTGCACCCGATCCAGATGGAGCCCGTGGCATCGGTGGCGATCACGTTCAATTGGGCCTGCATGTCCTGCAAGCCGAAGTGCGCCGCTAGGTCGGTCCATGCCCCGGTGATGGGGTCGTATGCCGCTACGCCGGTGCTACCGAAAGCCACCAAGCGCCCCAGACCATTGGCAACGGCGTAGAGGTCGTCGTCGAAAGGCATGCGTCCCTGTCCAACACAACGGGCGCGGGTATCGGCCCCTGTGATCCGGCATAGTCCGGTCCCCGGTCCTGCGGACCAGGCATTTCCGGCGGCATCGCGCACCAATGTGTAGAAGGTGCGTGGTCCGTCCGCGGACAAGGACGCAAGGGCTGTATCCCACCGCATCACACCATGCCCGTCCGTAGCCATCAGCGCGTTACCATCCGGCTGCGGCAGCACATCGAAGACGAAGCCAGCCTCGGGGGCGAGGGCTGTCATGCGCCCGTCCCGCCAACGGCTCAGTCCTTCCAAGGTGCCGAACCAGACATCGTTCTTCATGGGCCGCGCGGACAGGACATTGTTGTTGCTCAACCCGTCGGCCGTAGTGTACCGCTTCACATGACCATCCGGCGAAATGGAGAAGACACCGCTTCCGAACGACGCCGCCCAAACCGTTCCGTCCGCCGTTGCACAGAGCGAAACGATGGGGGTCCGCGGATCCAGGTCCAGCGGAATGCGGGTGACGTGCAACTCCTCGGAGAACGCGGCTGCATGGCGGAACACACCCTTCGCCGTAGCGAACCAGATACGATCCGCGCTATCGGTACACAGGGCGGTTATCGCGCGCAGATCCAGCCCTTCATGCTCAGGCACGAAGAGGATCGAAGGATCGGCACGATACAAGCGATCACTGCCATCGCACCACCAAGCGGCACCTTCGCGGTCCACGAAAAGGCCGAAGGTGCCACTGGCCGTGGCTCGTTG
>DEQO01000082.1 GCA_002360495.1 Flavobacteriales bacterium UBA3364 | reverse complement strand
ATCTGGACGGCGACGGGGACCTGGATGTGCTCACTGCATACGCGTTCGACACCCTGCTCTATTTCCCCAACGACGGAACGGGCGGTTTCGGCGCGCCTGTCATCCTTTCCGACGAGTTCGCCGATGGGGACTACCTGGAGGTCCGTGATGTGGAGGGCGATGGGGATGCCGACATCCTCACCGTGCAGAGCGCGGGCAACGGCACGCCCATCGCGAAGGTGCTGCTACTGAACGATGGTTCGGGCGTCTTCAGTCCCAGCCAGGCCCTCACCCAGGGACCTCCGCGGTTCCATCGCTTCGAGGACGTGGACGGCGACGGGCTTCCGGACGTGGTGGACATCGACCCCACCACGAACCGCATGGTATGGTACCGGAACCTGGGCGGGGTAAGCTTCGCCGCAGAGGCCGAGATCGTGCCGGCCGGTGCGCTGGGCATCTTGCGGTCCACGTGTTTGGGCGATGCCGACGGCGATGGCGATACCGATCTCCTGGTGGCCGGTGAACTGGGCCGCTCGGTCTACTGCCTGGCCCGGTCGCCCTTGGGCTGGGATCAGCCCGTGCTGCTCTTCAGCGATCCCTCGTTCGATGTAACGGGCATGGCCATGGGCGACCTCGACGACGACGGGGATGCGGACCTGCTGACGGGGCGCTACGATGGCGGCCGCGTAGTCTGGCACACGAACAACGGGAACCTTGCGTTCGGACAAGGCATCCAGCTTACCGATGAGATGGGCTTCAACGTACTCGTGGATGTGGTCGATCTGAACGGGGACGGTGAGCTGGACGGCGTTGCGTCGTCCATTCCGGCCGATCGTGTGCTCGGCTTCCTCAACGGCCCGGGCATCAACACCGTGATCCCTGAAGGGCCCCAGCAGGCTTTGCAGGTCCTGGTCGATCAGGATGCGACGTCCCTGCTCGTGCAGGGCGGAGCGCATATGGCGGGCCGTCCGGTGTGGCTGTTCGATAGCGGTGGCCGATCGGTCCGCCATCAAATGCTCGACGCTGGAGGAACGGCCCGCATCGGCGTGGACGACCTGGCCGCCGGAGTGTATACGGTGGTGGCGGGCACGCCCGGCACGGTCGCTTCGGCGCGCGTGGTGCTTCAGCCCCGCTGAGCCGTACGCCCAAAGTGACAGCAGGGAGAAATCGCCGGGGACTTCGTGAAGGCCTGGATGAAGGTGATGGAACTGGACCACTTCGACGTGAAGTAGTAAGCAGGACCGGGAACTGAGCGTGAAGATGGTGGTCCGCAGGGCCGCCATCCTCGTTGGCACCATTCCCTCACAAGCTCTCCCGCGCCTCCATCATGGCCTCCAAGATGGCATCGCGCTCGCGCAGCATTTCTTTCTTGCGATCAACTGTTACCGAGAAACGGAATCGCAACAGCCGCGCGAACCGCTGGAGCTCGGTCCAATACCACATGGTCGCGTAACCCGCGATGGGTAGCGCAAGCAGGAAGAGCACGTTCGTCCAGGTCCTGTGATCAACAAAGTGGTGGAAGGCCCACGCTCCTGGACCATAGAACAGCGGGAACGAGATCAAGCCTACGATCATTTGCACCGCTGCCTTGTATTCAATGTCCGATCGCGATGCCTTGAACACGAGCGATGGCAGGATGTAGGGTAGGTAGTTGGTGATCAAGCCGAAGAGATAGATCGGCGCGAGCAGCAACAGTTCTGCGAGATAGCCGACGCACAGCAGGAGGAAGCTCTTCCGCTGGAAGGCATCGGTGTAGAAGCCGGGCGTCAAGCGGTCGGCGCGCAATGCGTTGAAAAAGGCCAGCAGACGCGCACCGGTGTTTTCGTACAGCTCGGGTCGCGATCCACGCAAGTGGTGCAAGGCATCGGCGAGTTGCTTTCGCAATTCAAGTGATCGCTCAGGATCCACGTGCAGATCGGCAGCTGGCGTGGCGTATGCCGTGTAGAATGTGTGCGCCTTGATGAGCAGGTCCTCCTGATCCTTGCCGTCGGTCCACGGCAGTTTCCTGGCCAGCCCTTTCCGTATGTCAGCGGTCAAGGTTTCCACGGCCTCGGCTTCGTTGCGCTGGCAGGCTTCGCGATACGCCGAGACCAGGATCGGCCTACCCACCGTGAGGCGCACCATGCTGCGGAACTGGATCGCGTCGGAATAATCGAGCGCGACGGGCGCGATGCGCAGCTCGCCCGGCCCCGTGTAGCTCAATGCGATGCGCGCCGTACCGGTCTTGATCTCGCGCAGGTTGATCTCGTAGTGGCTGCTCCCTTCCGGGAAGATGAGGAATGTGCCGCCTTGCGCCAGGTAGGCGTGGCATTGCTTGAAAGCCTGCGTATTGTCGGGCTTCTCGCCGGGCGCCACATCCTTCTTCCGGTAGATGGGGATCACGTGGAAGTAGCGGAAGAAGGCCGCAAGGACCCGATTGTTGAAGATCCCCGCATTCGCCACGAAACCGATGCGCTGCCTCACCGCCGCAGCGATGAGCAAGGGGTCCATGAGCGTGTTCGGGTGGTTGGCCACGATGATGGTGGGGCCGCCATCGGGCAGCTTCTCCAGGCCCGACACCACGATCCGCTTGAAGAAGACCGCCGTGCAGATCCGCACCAGGATCCTCATCAGCTCATAGACCATCACGGCGAAAGTTGGGCATTGGCCGTGGAACCGATGTGCTCGCCCATCGCGCAAACCTCAAAGGGTCTTGGTATTCCCAGCGCGCCCCTTTCCCATTGGACTGTTCTCCAGGCAGGGCGGGTCGCCACGCACTCACACCCCGAAGCCGTGCCACACGACCGTACCATTCGTTCTGATCGAATATCCTTCTGGGGATGATTCGATCGACTGAGTTGTTTCCCCGGATGCGATCGGACCAAGTAACCAGATCAAGTAAAGTTGCTTCCTCGTCATTTTCAACAGGAGGTATCATCACCGGCCCAACACCGCCTGAAGAAGACGCCCTTCCGCATCTTTGTCCCATGCTCGGCCTCCAACTCCCCACCGACCCGCGCTGGGCGGAACTCGTTCGCACGGACCTTCCGGAACTGCTCACGGACCACGCGTGGTGCGAACTGAAAGCTGCCAGCAATGTGATGAGCTTGATCGTGCGCTACCCGGACCTTAGCGAACTCGTCACGGAGCTCACGCGCATCGGGCAGGAGGAGTTGGCGCATTTCGGGCAGGTCCATGAGAAGATCACGGCGCGGGGATGGGTCATGGGGCCTGAACGCAAGGACAATTACGTGAACGAGCTACTTCAGTTCGTGAAGAAGGACGGTGGGCGGGAAGAACGCCTGGTGGACCGGCTATTGTTCAGCGCCATGATCGAGGCGCGCAGCTGCGAACGGTTCAAGATGCTGAGCACGGAAGCCGGGGACGAGGACCTGCGCGCCTTCTACCACGAGCTCATGATCAGCGAAGCAGGGCACTACACCACCTTCATCGGCTTTGCCCGTCGATATGGTGGCAGGGTGGACGTGGACGCGCGTTGGAAGGACTTCCTTGCCTACGAGGCGGAAGTTGTAGGCCGGTATAGCAAGGCCCCGACGATCCACGGGTGAGGTGATCTCCCGTCCGTCACTGTGGAGAGCGTGAAGCGATCATCCGGGACCGTTCCATCCACTTTTTCGGCAACTTCACGCCCCCAAACCGTTCCCATGCTCCGCTCCGCATTGACCATTAGTGCTGCTTCGGTCCTCATCGCTGCGCAAGCGCAGATAGAACTGCCGTACACCTTCGTTCCGGGCGACCCGATGGAGACCCGGATCTACACCTTGGAGAACGGTCTTCAAGTGTGGTTGAGCCGCAACACGGATGCCCCGCGCATCCAGACCAACATCGCGACGCGGGCCGGGAGCAAGAACGATCCCGCGGATGCGACAGGGTTGGCGCACTACCTGGAGCACATGCTCTTCAAAGGCACATCCAGGATCGGGACAGCGGATTGGGCGAAGGAAAGTGTGCTGCTGGAACAGATCAGCGATGCGTACGAAGAGCGGCGCAAGACCACCGACGATGCCGAGCGCGAACGGATCTACCACCGGATCGATAGCCTGAGCACCCTTGCCGCCGGTTACGCGGTACCCAACGAGTACAGCAAGATGACCAAGATCCTCGGCGCGCGCGGTACGAACGCGTACACCAGCACCGAACGCACGGTCTACGTGAACGACATTGCGAGCGACGATCTGGAACGCTGGATGATGATCGAAAGCGAACGCATGCACGAGTGCGTTCTCCGCCTGTTCCACACCGAATTGGAGACGGTGTACGAGGAATTCAACCGCGCGCAGGACAACGATGGCCGGACCGCCAGCGCCAAGATGAACGCACTGCTGTATCCCAACCATCCCTACGGCACACAAACGACGCTGGGTTCAGGGGAACACTTGAAGAACCCGAGCATGGAGAAGATCCATACGTTCTTCGATACGTATTACGTCCCCAACAACATGGCCGTGGTCCTGGCCGGGGACCTGGACTACGACAAGACCATCGCCCTGGTGCATAAGTACTTCGGCGGCTGGAAGCGGAAGGAGGTTCCCACCTTCACCTTCAAGAAGGAAGCACCCATCACCACACCGATCACGGCCGAGGTCTTCGGGCCCGACGCCGAATGGGTGGATCTGGCCTGGCGCTTCGATGGCTATGGTTCGGAGGATGCGGTGATGCTGCAACTGATCAGCCGCATCATCAGCAATGGGCGCGCCGGCGTCATGGACCTTGACCTGATCCAGGGCCAGAAGGTGTTGGAGGCTTCCTGCTATGCGAGCGTGCAGACCGATTACACGGAATTCGATATGGGGGGCACGCCCAAGGAAGGACAAACCTTGGAACAAGTGCGCGACCTGCTACTGGCCCAATTGGAGACCGTGAAGAACGGGGCCTTCGATGACTGGCTGATCGAGGCCGTGGTGAACGACCTGAAGCAGAACTTGATCCGTTCCTGGAGCGACAACAACAGCGCACGTGTCCGCGCGCTCACCGATGCCTTCATCCTCCGCAAGGATTGGAAGGACGTTGTGAATTTGTACGACCGCATGGGACGCATCACCAAGGACCAGGTGATGGCCTAC
>DEQO01000186.1 GCA_002360495.1 Flavobacteriales bacterium UBA3364 | reverse complement strand
GAACTGAAAGCAGATCACAACTAGGTCCGCTCGAACTTCTCCACCGCCTTGTTGGATCAGCTAGGACCAAAGGAAAGAACTGAAAGCAGATCACAACGGAGCTGCCTCCGGGCCTTGGTCACTGGGGGTTGGATCAGCTAGGACCAAAGGAAAGAACTGAAAGCAGATCACAACATACCTGCGTGATGGAGCAGGCGTCTGCCCGTTGGATCAGCTAGGACCAAAGGAAAGAACTGAAAGCAGATCACAACAGTTTCGCAGGTAGGATCATGGCTCCCGGAGTTGGATCAGCTAGGACCAAAGGAAAGAACTGAAAGCAGATCACAACACCGAAGCGGAGGCAATTGTCGCCTGGATGTTGGATCAGCTAGGACCAAAGGAAAGAACTGAAAGCAGATCACAACAGCAAGGCAGGCCGCAAGCTCATCGAGTTGTTGGATCAGCTAGGACCAAAGGAAAGAACTGAAAGCAGATCACAACAGCAAGACCCTCGCGTACCTTACGTTCCTCGTTGGATCAGCTAGGACCAAAGGAAAGAACTGAAAGCAGATCACAACTGTACTGCCTTGCGGATAGCCGCGTCAGGCGTTGGATCAGCTAGGACCAAAGGAAAGAACTGAAAGCAGATCACAACCGTCCGGGTGGATGTCAGGAATTACGAAAAGTTGGATCAGCTAGGACCAAAGGAAAGAACTGAAAGCAGATCACAACTTATGCGGTGGACGGCAGAGCAGAACGAGCGTTGAATCAGCTAGGACCAAAGGAAAGAACTGAAAGCAGATCACAACATGTACGTAAGCGGGTTCATAGGTTCAGGGGTTGGATCAGCTAGGACCAAAGGAAAGTACTGAAAGCAGATCACAACAAATGAGTTGTTCCGGCAGGCCACACTCGTAAGTGCAACCCTACAAGGCCCTGCGCATGGCCTCCCGGACCAACTCAGCCTTCGGCCATGAGGTCCATCAACGGCATGCATACTGCGCTTTGCGCGGCAGTTCCCCCCTTTACTCGTGATCCCTCCCGTACCCTTTCCGGTTCTCGTCCCACATCTCCTGTTCGGCCTTGAACACGGCTTTTAAGCTATCGCTGACGTCCTTTTGTTCGAAGCGGTCCAGGTCGGGCTGGCCTGCTACCACCCATGCGCTGTACCAGACGTTGCCGAGGGTGGAGATGGAGGCGTTCATACGTTGCTCCACCATGCCGAGCATGGCATCTTCGTAAGCCTTGGTGAAATCGCGGCTGTACATGCGCATCCCGCCGCGGCCACGGTCCTCGAACACGTACTTCCGGTCCTCGGGATAGGTCATGCTCAAGCGCTTCTCGATGCCGAGGACGCTGTCCAAGAGCAAATGGCTGGCATGGACCGCATCCCAAGCCACGTCCAGCGGTCGCTCCACGTAGACGGCACGGCCCACGAGGTGGTCGTAGTTCTCGGCGGAAAGCTCCGGTATGCGCGATTCCCAGAATGCGTGGATACCGTACTGGTTGGTAAGCTGGCCGTTGTAGTTCTCTGTGGTGTGCAACGGTACATGGGCATCACCCACGTAGTGCCCGATATCGGCGGAGTTGGTGAGGATGCGGTCCACATCGCCACGCTGGAAAGCGCTCACGAGCCTGCCGAACATGACCTGGATGTGCCAGGGGACGATGCCATAGGCCTTCAGGGTATCCTCGGTGAATTTGGCCACCGCATCCTCCCAGCGGCGGGGTACGAGGGCAAATGGATCTTCGCCTCCTTTGGCGTAGTGGTCGATGTCGATGTAGTGGCGCTCGGCTTCGCCTTCCACGGCATAGCGGCGGCGGTCGGGATCCACGGCATGATCGCTGATGAAATCGATGTGGCGCTTGTAAAAGCCGAACATCTCCGGCGGCAAGGTGAAGCAGGCCATGCGGTTGATACGCTTGTGGCCGAAAAAGCCCCATGCGTTCACGGGCTCCACTACGCGTACAGGCGACAAGAGGAGCAGCCCGAAAAGGCCCAGGAAGACGATCACGGTCTTTCGGATCATGCCTTCACCAGAGTATCCAGGCGCACGAGTTCACCGTCCTGCAGGACCGGGATCACGGTGCTTTGATCGGGCGTGAGGCAGTACTTCACATCCGGCAGCAGGGAAAGCTGTTGGATACGGCGACGGCGCGGTGCGGCCTTGAGCATGCTCATGAAGTTGTCGCGGGCGCTCATGTACATGAACTTGGCGGCGATGCTGCTGTCCTCTTCCACGCCGAACTTCCCGCTCTCCAACAGGCGCTCCATGACGGCACCTGCGAAGACGGAATCCTCCAGATTGAACTTGTCCTTCCAACCGGAACAGAGCAGCAGGATGTTGTCGTTCTGCTGCACAAGCCACTCGCTGAGCGCGGTGAGGTTGAGGAAGGAACCGATCACCAGCATGCGTGCATCCTTGGCCAGGTTGATCGCCTTGGTGCCGTTGGTGGTGGTCATCACAATGGTCTTTCCCTTGAGGTCCTGCCCCACATAAGCGAGCGGGGAGTTTCCGTAGGCGAAGCCCTTCACCACTTCACCATTGCGCTCGGCAGCGGCGATATACCCTTCCCGGCCGATGTACTGGCTGGCCTCCTCGATGGTCGATACGGGGATGATGCGATCGATGCCGTTCTCGAACGCCGCCACCATCGCGCTCGTGGCCCGCAGCACATCGATCACCACCACGATGCCCATGTCCTGGGCATACAGCGGATACTGGCCCGGCATGAAGCAGACCTCCACGCGGTACTGGTAGTCGCTATTGCGGATCTCCTCCATCAGGGCTTGGCGAGGAAAGGTAGTTTGACCACCACACCTTTCAAAGCCTTGCCCCGGATATCGATCCAAATGGGCGTTCCCTCCTTGGCCATGGAGGTGGGCACGTAGGCCATGCCGATGGGTTTCTGGAGGGTGGGGCTCATGGTACCCGAGGTCACTTTGCCGATGGCCTTGCCGTGCTCGTCCAGCACGGGGTGATCGTGGCGGGGAATACCGCGTTCCACCAGTTCGAACCCGACCAATTTGCGGGCGGTACCGTTCTCTTTCTGTGCCTTCAACAAGGCCGAGTCGGTGAAGTCCTTGGTGAATTTGGTGATCCAGCCCAGGCCGGCCTCCATGGGCGAAGTCGTGTCGTCGATGTCGTTCCCATACAGGCAGAAGCCCATTTCCAAGCGGAGGGTATCGCGTGAGGCGAGTCCGGCCGGTTTGATGCCGTATGCAACACCGGCTTCGAAAATGGCCTTCCAAGCCGCTTCGGCCAGAGGATTGGGGACATAGATCTCATATCCCCCCGCACCGGTGTATCCCGTGGACGAAATGAGCACCAACCCCACTCCTTTCATCTCTGAATACATGGCGGTGTAGTACGGCATGGCCCCGATGTCTTCGGTGAAGAAACCCTTGAGCGTGTCCGTGGCCTTAGGTCCTTGCACAGCGAGCAGCGACATGCGATCGCTGATATCCTCCAACTGCGCGTCGAAGGTGTTATGGGACTTTATCCATTCCCAGTCCTTCTGGATGTTGGACGCGTTCACAACAAGCACATAGTGATGGTCCGTTCCATGCTCCATGCGGTACACGAGCAGATCGTCCACGATCCCGCCCTTGCCATTGGGTAGGCACGAGTACTGCACTTTGCCCGGTGTGAGCTTGGAGGCATCGTTGCTGGTGAGCTTCTGGATCAGGTCCAATGCACCGGGACCCCGCACGATGAACTCGCCCATGTGGCTCACATCGAACACGCCGACGGAGTTGCGCACGGTATGGTGCTCATCGTTGACACCGGTGTATTGTACGGGCATGAGGTAGCCCGCAAAAGGCACCATCTTGGCCCCCAAGGCTTCGTGGATGTGCGTGAGGGCGGTGCGTTTGAGGTCGGTCGTGGTTTCCATGCTGCGGAGCTTGTGGATATGCAGGTCAGGGTGTTATCAGCGCGGCGGATCCCAGGTCTCCGACCACTCGTTCTATCGGATCAACTGTTTGAAGAGGTCAAGATACCTATCCTGCCACGCCTTCACGGAAAAACGTTCCTCGACAGTGCGTCTGGCCCGATCACCCATGGTCAGGCGGAGCTCGGCGCTTTCGATCAAGCGGGACAACTTGTCCACCCATTCCCCGGTCGTGGAGGCCAGGAAGCCGTTCTCCCCATCGGCGATGATCTCGCTGTTCACGCCCACCGGGCTCATGATCGCAGGCAGGCCGATCCCCATGTACTGGAGCCCTTTCAACCCGCATTTGCCTTTGGCCCATTCATCATCGGGCAATGGCATGATCCCGATATCCATGGCGGCCAGGTCGGCGATCTCGGAATCGGCCCGCCAAGGGATGCCCTTGATGCCCAGGCTGGGTTCGCTGAAATTGCCATCGCCGACCACCCGTATGGTGATGCGATCACCGAACCGCTCTTTCAGGATGCGCAACGCCGGAATGGCATACTGGAAATGCTGGATGGTGGTGATACTGCCGCTCCAACCGATGCAAACGGGTCCATCCCCGGCTTTGGGAATTGGGCGGTACAGGTCGGTATCGATGGTGGTCGGGACCACGGTGACATTGCTGTTGTACCGCCTGGCATAATCGGCCAGGTATGCGTTCCCCGCAAAGACGATATCGCTCAGCCCGATCAGGCGCGGCGTTTTGCCCGCCCCTTTGATCCAGGCCCACCGGCGGTTGGCCTCGCTCACATTGCTGAGCCAGATGGAATCGTCGAAGTCGAACACGACCTTGGCACGGGACCGCCGGAAAGCCTCTTCGTACCGTATGGAACGCGTCATCAGTGCTTCGCGGAAGACGAAGATGATATCGAACTCGTCCATGCGCTTTACGTCCGCCGCACGTTTGGCCATACAGCGGCGCACGAAGCGGGCCTTGTCCAGATAATGGCCTTTGCGATAGAGCACGGCGTCATCCTCGGCCGTTACGAGCGGGCTTAGTTCACATTGGAACCCGTTGCTTTCCAGATGTGTGAAATACTGCTCGAACCGGAACCGCTGTCCGGGTGCGCGCCCCGGTCGGTGGCTGGCAATGAACAGGATCTTCGGCATTGTGGTGGAGCGGTGGATGGGTGCTCCCGTCCGGGGGCGAAAATAGGGTTTGGATCGGCGCTAACCCCGGCGCCCAAGGGCATGCCAGTAGGGCGCGTTGGGCGAAAAGCGGATGTCGACCATCCCGGCCTTTTCCATCATTTCCCGCATCTGCACTTGGGTGAAACGTTGCTCCAAAGGAGTGCCGAACCGGTCCAGCGCATCGTTGCGCAGTATGGTGAGGCTCTTGTTGTGGTAATAGCTCAGGGGCAGCTTATGCCACCAGGATCCCTTGGGGTCCAAAGCAAGGGCCATCCGGATCAGCGTTCGTGCCGGGAGATACACCGTGAAGGCGATCACGTCACACACCATGCGTTTGAGCCCGGCAGGCATCGATGCGATGATCCTACGGAACACGTTGCTCAGGTGGAACAGCGCCTTGAACAGCGGGCCCCGTCCATCCAGTGCGTAGTACAGGTAAAGGAGCATGTGTCCACCGGGCTTCAGCTTCGTAGCCAGCTTTCCGATGGCGCCTGCTGTGTCGGGTACATGGTGGAGGACACCGAGGCAAACGATCAGGTCGAATGTGCCCTCGCTGAACGGGATATTGTCCACGCCGGCCTGGTTCCAACGCACCTGTTCGAGATCGGCGTGGGTGCGAGCCGCATGCAGAACGGCTTCGCTCGGATCCACAGCCTCGATGTGCCCTACCCTGCTGCTCAAGTAGCGCGTCCAACGGCCACTACCGCAACCGAGGTCCATGGCCACCACTTCAGGACCCAGCAAGTCCTGAGGGACGACATCGAAGTACTCGTTGCCGGTGCGCTCGATCTCTGCCGCATCGAACAGGTTGAACTTCCCCCACTCTTCCCCGAAGGAAGCGATGGTCTTTTCATCGCGATGGGCGCCGCCCCCACCAAAGATGTGGACCGCACGATGACCCACTTGAAGCACGCTTTGCGGCGCGTGGTCGTGTTCCGGGATACGCATCACGCCTGTTCCTTCCAACTGGGCGGCAACCCCTGTTCGATCTCGATATTTCCGAAGCTGCTGCTCTTGCGCGCGCCGGTGGCCTTGGCCCATGGGGCCATCCGTGCCAATCCTTCCGCCAAGGTCGTCTCCCGGTGCTTGCCGAAGACGCTTTCCACCTTGCTGTGATCGCTGAAAGCGAAGACCACTTCGTTCCTGGCGGGCAGGTGCTTCAGTCCACTGCGTAGGTCCATGGCTTCCATGACGGCCGTGGCCAATTGGTTCACGGTGTAGGGCGTATCGGCTCCCACATTGAAGACCTGACCGTAGGCTGCCGGGGTCTCCGCAGAGCGCGCCATGATGGGTGCGATATCCCCGATGTAGCTGAATGCCCTCTGCTGTTGGCCATCGCCGAAGACGCTCAATTGCTGACCTTGCATCAGCTGGTTCATGAAGATGCCGACCACATTGCGGTAGCGGTCGCCGATGTTCTGGTACTCGCCATATACGTTGTGGGGCCGGAACACCACATAGTTCAGGCCGAACATGTGGCGGGCCGCGACCAGATCCATTTCCACGGCCAACTTGGCCACGCCATAGGGGTCCTCCGGCATTGGGCGCATATCCTCGCGCATGGGTGGCTGCAAAGCGCCGTAGACCGCGATGCTGCTGGTGAAGACGAAGCACTTCACCCCGTAAGTCACCGAAGCGTTGATCAGGTTGATGCTGCCGATGAGGTTGTTCTGGTAGTTGAAACGCCGGATGAAATGGCTCAATCCTTCGGCAGCGTAGGCCGCCAGATGGTACACATAGGTGAACCTGTGCTCGGCGAATAGCTTGTCGACCAGTTCATGGTCGTTGATGGAGCCGTGAACGAAGATGGCCCGTGGATCCACCTGATCGGCGAAGCCGCCGCTGAGATCATCGAGGGCGACCACGGTATGGCCCATGGCGAGCAACTCCTTCACCATGTGTGCGCCCATGAAGCCGGCGCCGCCCGTGACCAAGGATACTGGCATTCGATCGAATTATGGACCCGCCTCGGCTGAGCTGCTCCGGCGGGTGTAGGGACCAAAGATGCGAATGAAGACGGAGGTCGGCGCGAAGGGATGCCGCGCGTGCCATCTATCTTGCACGGCTTCGCATGAGCACACCGCGTCTCTTCCCCCGCTGGGCCATCCTGGTGATCGACCTGGTCCAGTGCCTCATCGCCTTGGCGGCGGCGTATCTGCTGCGGTTCAACTTCGATGTACCGGCCGTGGAAGTGGACCTGCTGCTGCCCGTGCTTCCCCTGTTCATCGGTATCCGGGGGCTATCGTTCCTCATCGTCGGTCTCCACCGGATGATGGTGCGGCACACGAATACCGACGACGCGAAGCGGATCTTCCTGACCGTGCTCGCGGGGTCGCTGGTGTTCGGGGTGATCAGCGTGGTCCGATACCTCTTCCTTGACGGCGTTTATTTCCTGCCGAGGGCGGTCATCATCATCGACTTCATGGGTACGGCGATCCTGCTGATCGCCTCGCGGATCCTGATGAAACTGCTCTACCTGCGCTCAAAGGGCGCAGGCAAGGACACGGTACGCGTGATCATCCATGGTGCGGGGGAAGCAGGCTTGATCACCAAGCGGACCCTGGAGCTGGAGGGATCCGTGAAGTACAGCGTGGTCGCCTTTGTGGACGACGATATGGCCAAGACCGGGAAACGGCTTGAAGGCGGGGTCATCCATCCTTCGGCCAAACTGCCCGAATTACTGCGTAACGAAGAGATCGACCAGGTGATCATCGCTATCCAGAAGCCTGATCCGGAGCACCGTCGACGCGTGGTCGATGCCTGCATGGCGGCCAAGGTGCGCGTGCTCACCATACCGTATGCCGTCTTCTGCTTGAAAAAAAAAACAATACATTCTTTTCTTCCTTTTCATTTCTTTCTCCTTTATTCCCTATCTACATAGCACCCTTCTACCCTCCCTTCACCTCTTTCTCTCTTCTCCCTTCTACATCTTTATCACACCCAATGCTCACATAGACATATAATACGAATTGAACTACAGAATCGACAACAAAGAGTAGTAACTA
>DEQO01000118.1 GCA_002360495.1 Flavobacteriales bacterium UBA3364 | reverse complement strand
GGAAGGCGGCTTCCGCTCGGCCATGCGCGACAACGGCATCCTTCACTTGGGCACGCATGCCGAGATGAATGCGACCAATCCGATGTACTCGCGGCTGGTCTTCGGCAAGGAAGGCACGGGGTCGGAGCCCGATGCCGATGGCTACATGCACGCCTACGAGATCTACGAACTGGACCTGCGCGCCCAACTCGCCGTGCTTGCCGCATGCGAAACGGGCACTGGCAATGACGATGGCGAAGGCGTGCGGTCACTGGGCTACAGCATCGCCTATGCAGGCTGCCCCAGCCTTGTCATGTCGCTCTGGAGCATCGATGAGAAGAGCAGCTCCGCGATCATCGCCCGTTTCTATGAATTGCTCGCCGATGGGATGCCCAAGCACCTAGCGCTGCGCCAAGCGAAGCTCGACCACCTGGCCAAGGCCGATGAGGAACTCGCGCAGCCGTACTACTGGGCAGGACTTGTGCTCGTAGGCGATGTGGAGCCGGTGGAACTCGATAGCACATGGTCGTGGTGGATGGTATTGCTCGCCGTGTTGGCTCTGTTCCTACTCATCGCGCTGCTGTGGCGCCTGCGGAACCGGTGAACAATACAAACCCCGGCTCATCACCGGGGCTTGCACATGCTGATCGGTCAAGGTCTATGCCTCCGCCATCGCCTCGTCGAACTTCACACCCACGCGCAGTTCATTGCGCACCACCAGTCGGCCATTGATCGGTCGCAGGAAGTAGAGGGCGTCCACTTCGCTCACCGGTTCCGGGGCGGCGGTGATGGCCATGAAGCCGAGGTCCTTTGCCATGCTCAGCACCGCTTTGCGGTTGATGGCATCGAGCGAGTGCACTTCGTCCAGGAAGAACGGCACGCGGCACAACGGCGCCCGCGACTTCGGATCCTCCTTCAGCATGCTGCGCAACACGAGCAGGTTGAAGAGTACCTTGATCGTGATCGCGGTACCGTGACTTTCCACCTGCAGGTTGTCGTAGCTGTGGACGCGACCACCACGTGTGCTCACCGTGAAGCGCAGGGTGAACAGGTCGCCGTAGTTCAGGGTGAGACGCTCGCTGAGCTTGTTGCGGAAGCTCTGATAGGCGGCATCGAGCTTGCCGCTGCTATCGAAGAGGCCTGTGTGGTCGGTCTCGGCGAGTTCCTTCAGCGCGGCCACAAGCTCGTTCTGGTCCATCACTTCCATACGCAGGCTCTCGAGGTTCGAGACGCTCACGTGGGTGAATCGACGGTTCAATTGCTCGGCGGCGTTCTTGATGTCGTTCAGGCCGTTGAGCACGTTCTGGAAATTCGCCCGCAGCAGGTGCAGATAATTGTCCCAATCCTTCCGCAGCGTCTCCTCGAACATGGGCAGGCCGTCGATCTGCTCGCGCATCAGGCGCACGGTCTCCTGCTCGTTCGGGCCGATGATGTCGCTCTTAAGGACAGCCTCGATCTTGCTGCGGAGCTGGTCCATCTCACGGCTCATCACATTGTGCTCCTGCATCAGTTTGCCATAGAGCGCGATGGCGTCTTCGGCTTCCGCAGGCGCTGACACGGGCTCCTTGCCCTTCGCATCGGGGTCGGGCGGCGGCACGCATTGCTCCATCAGTTGCAGCAGCCGGTTGAAGCGTTCGTCCTCCTTGTGGAGCGCAGTGCGCTGCTCGTACAGCTTCACGCCGATCTCCTCGAGCTTGTCCCGCACCTCTTTGCGCTTGCGGTCACTTTCGGTCTTCTCCTTGTTGAGTTCCGATTGGCGCTTCAGCAGGCGGGGTTCCTCGATCCGCTCGCGCTGCAAAGAATCCCAGCGGTTGAGGTTCAGCACATGCGCATCGCACTCGGACTGAACGGCGGCGCGGTCCTTCGCCAGCGTTTCGCGGTTCTCGATGGCGTCCATCAGTTTGCGCAGGCGGTCCTGCTCGGCCTTCAGGTCGCTCAATGCCTTCTTCAACGCTTTCACATCGAGGAGTTCCTTCCATGCCGTGCTGTTGTCCGGCAGCGGGAGGCTCATCACCGCGTCGCTGTATTTGTCGTTGGTGATGTTCTCGGCGATGCCTTTCAGCAGCGTATCGATCTGTTTGCGCTTCTTCAGTTCCACACCACCCTTCTCCACGGGCTGCTTCAGGATCTCCAGGTTGAAGAGCTTGCTGAGGCCGTGCAACTCATCATCGCTCATCGTTTCGCGGAGCTCGGTAATGAGCGCCTTGTCGAAGTTGGCGATGGCGCGCTCGGTGCTGGCCACCCGGCCGGTCACTTCGGCGAGGGCACGAGCGGTGCGCTGGCGGTCGGCCTCTTCTGCGTTGCCGAGTTGTCGGTTCAGCAGGTGCAGACGCTCCTTGGCGTTGTGCAGGGCCTCGCGCTCGAGGTTCTCCACGAACTGCTCCAAACCCTTGCCTAGATCGGCGATGCGCGACAGGTCACCCTCCACCCGGCCTTTGAAGCCGGCCAGTTCGGCGATCTTTTCGTCGAGGTCCTTCAGGATCTCCGCTGTACTGATCTTCTCTTTCTCCAGCGCGTCCTGCTTCGCCACAATGGCCTCTTTGACATGCTTGTTATGGTCGTGGGCCTTGCGGCGCTTCTCCATCAGGTCCGCGTATACGAAGGCCAGGCGCGACTCAAGGGCGAACCGTACATCGCTCATGTCGATGTATTTCTCCAGGCGCTCGCGTTCGCTCTTCAACGTGTTCAGCTTCAGGCGGCGGTCGCGGATGCGCTCGAAATCCTCCGTCATCAGCCGGTTCGCCTCCAACGCGGGCTTGTTCGGCGGGATGCTCGCCAGCATGAGCAAACTGCGCTTCATCTCGTGCTGGTCGATGCTGCGCAGGCTCAGCAGGTTCTTCAGCACCTCCTTGAAGTGTGCGTAACGTTCCGCTTCGGTGAGATGCACCACACCGAGGCCGTTGCTTTCGCCCTTGGTCGCCACCAGGATCGCTTCACGGTGTGCGGCAGCATCGCGCAGCACACGGAAGTTGCGGTCGCTCAGGCGTGCGTCGATAAGCTTCTGGTCCTGCACACGGCCGTCGTCCGTGAGGTAGTCGTCCACATTGTACGGACCATCGTACGTGAAGCGCAGCGGATCACCACCCTGCGCCTTGCTCTGTCCACGCCATCCGAGCACGTAGGTCCCTTTCGGACCGTGCAACTCGAACAGCAGATAGCTGAACTGGTCGGGGAAATAGTACTGCCGCGTCGCCTCGGGGTCGTGATCTCCGAAGTTCATCTGGTTCCGGTTGTCCAGATAGAGGAACTGCAAGGTGTTGATCAGCGTCGTTTTCCCCGCATTGTTGGGGCCGACGAGCTGGATCGATGTCGCGAGATCCACCTCTGCGTAGTCGTAGCTGCCGCTGCGGATGGCGATGAGCTTGGAGGGGCCTAGTCCGTTCTGCATGGTCGAGTTGGTTCACCACAAGGACACCGGGACACGTAACCACTGTGTCATCCGTTCATGTCCGTTCCGTGGCAAATTCATGTTGTGATTTCTCTGTGACTTCGTGCCGCTGTGGTCCGGCACCCTCAATTCATCTCGGGATCGATCTTCGGCTCCAGTCCAGGCAGCACTTCACGGCTTTCCTGCTCGGCAGCGAGGCTGATCTCCTGGCACTTGTCGAACAAGCGATGGAAGGGGCGGAGGAAGCGGAAGGTGTCGTCGTTGTTGTATTCGGCCCAGCCCTTCGTGGCCATGCTCTTCAGGAGCTTGCGGAGGCCGTTCTCGTCATCCACTTCCACAGCGCGCATGTGCGCTTTGTAACGGTCGCTCTTCAGGTGCGGCAGGCCGGCCAGGGTGAAGCGCTCGGTGAGCAGGTATTCTTCCACCGGCCGTCCTTCGTTGGCAGCGGCTTCGATCAGGATGAAGCAGAACACGGCGATGGGTGCGAGCGACGCGGCGGGCGGTGTTCCTTCGGCGGCTTCGGTGTGGAAATAGAAGAAGTCCCGTGGATGACGCACCAGGTTCAGCCCGAGCGGCTCGAAGTAGAGCTTGTAGTCCTCGTAGTGCTCGGCGAGCGCAGCGTGCAGCGTTCCCTGCTCGTGCGTGATGTACGCGCCCTGACGGAGCTTGTCGAAGATGTCCTTCAGTTGAGGTAGCGGGTCGATCGTTTCCATGCTATTTTGCTTTCGCGGCTGACTTGGCCTTGTTGATCGTGATCGTCGAAGCCTCCAGTACGCCGTCCCGTGTGCGGTATTGCTTCATCTTGCCACCCTTGAACTCCACGTCCAGCTTCGGGTCGAAGAGCAACTTGCTGAGGCCGAGAAGCGCGTCGGATGTTCCTTTTTCGGGGAAATTGCTGGTGAGCCAGTTGGTGATGTCCTTTACCGGCAACTCCTCGTTCAGGAGGTTCGGTAGTTCGTTCAGCCAGAGCAGGCGCACGTAATCCGGAGGTGTATCGGCGTTCTCCGTGGTATTCAGCAGTGGTGGTGGGATCGGCGGATGGTTGACCACTTCGTCGATGATGCGGCGCAACACCTCGTCCGTCGGCGGCACTTCGATCCGGGCATTGGTGGTGGGTGAAACATACATGTTCACCCAATCCTCCAACTTCATCTGGCGCAGGCGGCCCAACGCAAGTGTGGCGCCATGGGCGATGGCGCTGGAACGGCGCAATACATCGTACAGCGGCTGCAGTTCCTTGCGGCTTTCGTTCAATGTGTGGATCGCGCGGCGACGCATCACACGGATCTGCCGCTCGTTGCGCTCCACCATACCGAGCTCCACATAAACGCCCTGTTCACGAGCAGCGCGCAGCACCATGTCCGTTTCGGCGAGCGTGCTTTCGAGCAGGCCGTCCACTCGGATGATCTCCACCAACGGATGCACGTACTGGTCCATCAGCGTCAGGATGCGCAGGTAGCGCTCGCGTACGCTTACGCTCGAACGGTCGGCCTTGTAGCGGGCCACTTCGGCAAGCACGGCACGGTGCGTGGCGTCCAGATCGTCCTGCATACGGCGCAACGTGTGGTCCACTTCGTTGGTGGCCATGGCCACGCTCAGCGAGTCGCCGGCTTCCACACCGAGGGCGATCCGTTTACGGGCGCTCTCCAATGCGGCGATATAGCCCTGGATGATCTCCGGACTGGTGGGCACCGCATCGTTGTACAGGAAGTTGAGCAGGTGCAGCAACGGCTGGCTCATCACGTAGTGCGAGCTGCCTTCCTCCACGGGCACGATCACCTGCAACTCGGTAAGCCGCTCCCACGTGGTCTGCGGCTGCTCGGTGGTGATGTCGCTGAAGGTGCGGATCATCTGCCGAACCTGTGCCTCGCTGATGTCACCTGGCTTTTGGCTGATGGCGTGCAGCAGCGGCACATGGCCGGCGCAGAAATCGAAGAAGCGTTTCGGGGTTACTTGCATGTGCGCTTCGGCATCCGCTTCATGGTATGGCAAAGCCATGCCCGCTTGCGGGTTGCGAGCGTGAAAGTACCCGGATACCCCCGGAAGCCGGAAGGTGATTTATCGACAGGTGTTAGTAACCTGCCATCTAGGGCCGGAACCTCGGCAATGCACCGCGATCAATGGGGTCCATAGAGGAGCGCTCGGACCACCTCGGTGCTTGCGCCAGTTCGCCCCAAGCTTCTAAACGATCCGGTTGTTCAGGGCCTTGCTCACCGCTTCCGTGGAACTGCGTACGTGTAACTTCTCGTAGATCCGACGGATGTGACTATCCACCGTGTGAAGCTCAGGCCCAGGTCCACGGCCACCATTTTGTAGCTGTGCCCCTTCACCAACAAGGCCAGCACCTGTTTTTCGCGCTCGCTCAGGCCAGCATCCGCGGTGGGTCCAGAGTCGGTGGCGCGTTCACACGGAAACGCTCCAGCACCTTGAACGCGATGGCGGGCGTCATGGCGCTGCCGCCCGCGTGCACTTCGCGGATGGCCTTCACCAGGTCTTCCACGGCTGCTGTCTTGAGGATGTAACCGTTGGCGCCGGCACAGATCGCGTCGAACACCTTGTCGTCATCCTCGAACACTGTCTGCATCAGGATGTGCGCCTGCGGATACCGCGCGCGAATGGCCTTCACCCCTTCGATGCCGTTAATTCCCAGCATCTGGATGTCAACACGATCACGTCGGGCCGCGCCGCATCGATGTCACGCATCAACTGTGATAGGTCCGGATGAACAGCCACACATACCATGTCCGCCTGGGCGTCCACCAGCATCCGGAACATGCCCGCAAGTCTTTGTTGTCGTCGAACAGGACGACCCGTATGGGTGAGCCGCTCATTGTTTGATGACCGTTCGTGTCGTGACGCCACTGTCTCCTTGGGCACGCACCATGTAGAGGCCAGCATTCAACCAGCGAAGATCCAAATGCGCAAGGACATTGTTGGGCGCGCTGCTTTGCACCAGCCGACCTTCCATGTCCATCACCTCCACACGTCGCAGCGGTTCCTCCGCGCGAAGTGAAAGATCGGAACGGAAGGGGATAGGGAACACCACGAGTCCCAAGTTACCACGATCTTGAGTCTCGATCGCGGTCTCCAGGTCGTTGGTCACACGGTCCACAGCGATGATGTCTTCCTCATCGACTCGTGCCGTGCCGACGGCCACGATACGTCCCAGTGGATCCTCCACCGCTTGGCTCATGCTGTACTGCCCGCGATCGGGAACATTAAGTGAAGCGGTCCCGTCGGTCCCCAGCTGTCGATCAGTTGTCCGTCGTTGTCCCGCTTTTCCAG
>DEQO01000150.1:628-11640 GCA_002360495.1 Flavobacteriales bacterium UBA3364 | reverse complement strand
CGGTTTCGCCCGCAACCAATGGAACCACGCATTCAAATTGCTCAAGAAATAACGGGACATCCCAACAACAGAACGAACATGGCCATTTATCGAAAAGCGACCGCGAACTGGAAAGGAAATGGGAAGGAAGGATCCGGGACGGTGACCACCACCAGTGGTGCGCTCAACAATACGCCCCACTCCTTCCATACCCGCTTCGTGAGCGAGGACGGCAGGGCGGGCGCCAACCCCGAAGAACTGGTAGCCGCCGCACACGCGAGTTGTTTCACCATGAAGCTGAGCTTTGTGCTGGGCGCGGCGGGGTTCACCGCCACCGACCTGGAATGCGTTGCCACGGTCACCATGGACAAGGTCGGTGACGGGAACGGTGTGGTCGGCATCCACCTGGACCTGAAAGGCAACGTTCCGGGCATCAGTGCTGCGCAGTTCCAAAGCTGTGCGGAGGATGCGAAGGTGAACTGCCCGATCAGCCAACTGCTGAAGAGCGTGCCCATCACGCTCACTGCGGTACTGGCCTGACCGCGTCCCGGTCCGCTCCTACCTTCGAGGCCTGCTCCGGTCGTTACATATCGATGAGTTCCTCGCTGCGGACGCGCCCATCATCGATGTGCGGTCCCCCGGTGAATTCCATCGCGGGCGTATTCCGGGTGTACACGGACTTCCGCTGTTCTCCGACAAGGAACGCGCGATCGTTGGCACGCTTTACAAGCAGACCGGCCGTGATGCCGCCGTCCTTGAAGGGCTGCGCATCGTGGGACCCAAGCTGGCATCGATCGTGGAACAGGCCCGGGCAATAGCGCCTCAAGGGAGGATCCGCGTGTATTGCTGGCGCGGTGGCGAGCGTAGTGGCAGCGTGGGCTGGTTGCTCGATAGAGCCGGCTTCCGCGAAGTGTTGACCCTTCGGGGGGGGTACAAGGCGTTCCGGAACCATGTGCTGCAGGCTTTGCAAGAACCGTACGACCTCCGTGTCGTGGGCGGATATACCGGTACGGGCAAGACAGAGACACTGAAGCACCTGCGCGATCTCGGCGAACAGGTCATCGACCTCGAAGCCATCGCCTGCCACAAGGGATCCTCGTTCGGTGCGATCGGTGAACAACCCCAACCCACGACCGAGCAATTCGAGAACCTCCTGTGGGACCAGCTCATGGCCCTGGACCCGACGCGCCCGTTCTGGGTGGAGGACGAGAGCTTGATGATCGGCCGCATCAAGATCCCCGATGTCTTTTTCGCCGGTATGCGGAAGACCATGCTCTACTTCGCCGACATGCCCTTTGAGGAGCGCGCCGCAAGACTGGTGGAGGACTACGGCAAATACCCGCCGGAACTGCTCGCCGAAGCCACGAAGAGGATCGAGAAACGACTGGGACCACAGCATTGCAAGGCCGCGTTGGAAGCCCTGGATGCGGGCGATCTGTTGACGGTCGCCAAGATCACCCTGCGCTACTACGACAAGACCTATTCCTACGGGACCTCCCAACGCGACCAAGCCCGTGTGCTCAAGTTGCCTGTGAACGCACAGGACCTGCCTGCACTTGCCCACCGTCTTGTTGCGATCGCCCGCACATCGCCATCCCATGCCTGAACGGATCCGACTGACCCAGTACAGCCATGGCGCCGGATGTGGCTGCAAGATCGCCCCTGCCCAACTGGAGGTGATCCTGGAAAGCGCGCTGGGAACTTTTCCCGATGCCAAGTTGGTCGTCGGCTATGGTAGCCGCGACGACGCGGCGGTTTACGACCTCGGCGATGGCCGCTGCCTGATCAGCACCACCGATTTCTTCTCCCCCATCGTTGACGACGCCTACGATTTCGGGCGGATCGCCGCAACGAACGCCATCAGCGATGTCTACGCCATGGGCGGAAAGCCGCTGCTGGCCGTGGCGATCCTGGGGTGGCCCATCGAAAAGCTCGGTGCTGAACTGGCGCAGCAGGTCGTAGAGGGCGGACGTCGTGCATGTCACGACATGGGCATCGCGCTGGCCGGTGGGCACAGCATCGATGCACCCGAACCGTTCTTCGGCCTTGCCGTTACGGGCGAAGTGCGCAAGGAACACCTGAAGAAGAACGATACCGCGCAGGAAGGCGACGTACTCTTCCTGACCAAGCCCATCGGCATCGGGATCATGAGCACAGCGCAGAAGCGCGGCAAACTCCGGCCGGAGCACGCCACGATCGCGCGCGATCTGATGACCGCACCGAACAGCATCGGTACGGTGCTGGGTACCATGGGTAGCGTTCATGCTCTGACGGACATCACCGGATTCGGTCTTGCGGGCCACTTGTTGGAGGTGTGCCGTGGAAGCAAGCTGGCAGCTTCGCTCGATTTCGCCGCGATCCCCCGTATACCGGAAGCCTCCACTTATTCGGCCGAAGGATGCTACCCGGACGGTTCCTTCCGCAATTGGAAGAACTACGCCAACGAGGTCAGTGGAGCCGAGGGCATGGAACGCATGCTCTTCCTGAGCGATCCGCAAACGAGCGGGGGGCTATTGATCGCTGCGGCGCCTTCTGCTGTTAAGGAGCTCCATTCCTTGCTTGCCCTGAACGGCCTGCCATCGGATCCCATCGGACACCTGGTCCCGATGAACACCGGGCCGCTGGTGCACGTGCGTTGAACAGTGGCCAGTGCCGTGTCCTGGCGCAGTATGTGTTGATGGAATTGTTCCTTTACACCTTCCGGACGGCCTATATTGCATCGCTCCACATCCATGAACAACATCCTCGTACCGATCGATCTTTCCCCTTCTTCGGAAGGCGTATTCGACTTGGCATGCCTGTTCGCGAAACAGTTGGATTGCAAACTGTGGCTGATCCATGTGGCGGCGCCCGATCCCGATTTCGTGGGATACGGTGTCGGTCCACAGTATGTACGGGAACAGCGCGCGGATGAGTTGCGCAAGGAACATGTGGACCTGCAGGCCATGGCAAAGCGTGCTGAGGCGCGTGGGATCGTTGCCGAGGCTTTGCTCGTGCAAGGCCCCACGGCAGAGACCTTGGTGCTGGAATCGGAACGTTTGAAGGCCGACATGGTGATGATGGGTTCACACGGTCATGGAGCCCTCTACAGCGCGGTCATGGGCAGCACGAGCAACCATGTCCTGCGCGATAGCCGTGTTCCCGTCCTGATCGTGCCATCCACCGGACGGGATTGATGCACAAGGCTGTTCCACTCACGGCCACAGTCCTGCTTCTCGGGCTTACGGGCTCCGTATGTGTCCCGACCATCCGTGATGGTGATCCGGAGTTGAAGAACATCAACCTACCACCGGGATTCACCATCTCCGTCTTCGCCGATGAAGTGACCAATGCCCGCGCCATGTGCTGGGGCGCTAAGGGGACCTTGTTCGTGGGTTCGCGCGACGAAGGCGTTGTGCATGCCTTGAAGGACACCACAGGCGATGGTCGATCGGACGTCCACTACACCATTGCCAGGGGACTGACCATGCCGGTCGGTGTCACCTTCCACGATGGAGATCTGTACGTGAGCGCGGTCGATCGCATCGTGAAACTGGAACGCATCGAGGATCGGCTCACCGACCCCCCTGCTCCCGTTCTGGTGACGGACCAGTTCCCGGACAAGGAGCATCACGGGTGGAAGTTCATCGCCTTCGGTCCGGATGGCAAGCTCTATGTCCCGGTCGGTGCTCCATGCAACATCTGCCTGAGCGAGGACAGTGTTTTCGCGAGCATCACACGTATCGATGCCGATGGCGGGAACAGGGAGATCATCGCCCACGGCGTGCGCAACTCCGTTGGCTTCGACTGGCATCCCGTCTCCGGTGAATTGTGGTTCACGGAGAACGGTCGCGACTGGTTGGGCGATGAGAGCCCGGACTGTGAATTGAACCACCTGACCAGCGTGGGATCACATTTCGGTTACCCTTTCTGCCACGCGGGTTCCATTGCCGATCCTGAATTCGGCGCGCGCCGCGCGTGCTCGGAGTTCGTTCCCCCAGCAGCGAAGCTGGGACCCCATGTTGCACCGTTGGGAGCGCGTTTCTACACGGGCAAAGCATTCCCGGAGCGGTACCACAATGCCTTGTTCATTGCCGAACACGGCAGCTGGAACCGGTCCAAACCGATCGGCTACCGTGTGGCCGTGGCTTTTCCTCAAGCCGATGGAACGGCCACTACCGAGGTCTTTGCCGAAGGCTGGCTGGCCGGAGCCAAAGCCACGGGCCGTCCCGTGGATGTGCTGCCCGCCCCGGATGGCAGTTTGCTGGTGAGCGATGATGCCGCCGATCGCATCTACCGGATCGCCTATACCGGAGAGTGAGCGGTAGGCCAGCACACAGGCCCGCATGGCGACCAGGAATTTTTGGTCCTAGCTGTGACCTTTTTCGACAACACCGTCCGAAGCATGACCGGCGGGCGAGGAAGGGAGAGTCCAAGCCTGTTGGTCCGGGAAGCGCCTTAGGGCGCTTCTTGCTTTCAAGCTCCAAGGATCACCCTTGATCTCCCTTTCATGTTGCAGACATTTCACCAAGGCCAGGCAGAGCCCCCCTTGGTACCGGACCAATTTCGCACCGTGAAAGGGTGGCTCCCCTCCCTCTTGCTGGTCATCCGTCCATCAGCATAAGCCCAGGATAACGGCTTCGGTATCGGTTCCATGCTGGGTGAGCCCACCGGGATAAGCGGGAAATACCGGCTCACGGGGGACAAGGCCATGGACTTCGGCATGGGGTGGAGCCTTGGGCATGGCGAACGCATACATCTCCATGCCGACTACCTCTTCCGCAAGATGGAACCGATCGTCGTGGCCAAAGGAAGGCTCCCACTTTAGTATGGCCCCGAGCTCCGCATGCGCCCATGGAACGATGGGCCGTACTGGAAGCACGGTCGCTACCATGACTACAAAGGCTCCCGCATGGATGTCGGTGTGCGTTTCCCGGCCGGTCTGGCCTACCTGTCCGATGGTGCGCCCGTGGACGTCTTCTTCGAACGCGTCCCTACGTTGAACGTCGCGCCAGGAACGTGGAGGGGATCGACGCCGCTTTCGGATCCGGATACCGGTCCTAACGACGCAGCAACCTGCTATCCAGCCACCTCTTCGTTGAGAAGGAACTGCGGTACAGCCAGTGGTACATGGCATAGGCCGTAACGGTGCCCAGTGTTGCGCCGACGAGGATATCCTCGGTGAAATGCTGCGAGAGGTATACCCGTGAATACGCAAGCGAACAGGCCAGCAGCGCTAACACGACGCTCCAGGCGGGGCGTGCGACCAGTACAGCTAACCCCAGGCACATGCTGAAGGCGGCGGTCGCGTGCCCACTGGGAAAGCTGAGATGGTGATGCAGGTCCACCCCTTCCACCCAGTGGAGATCTCCCAGCTGCGCCTTGAACATGAACGGGCGATCCACGTCCGCGAAGGGTACCCGCTTCAGGAATTGGGCGACGATCGCGCTGAACGCGCAGCTCAGACCCACCATCAGGAACGAACGGATATCGCGGAACACGAGCACCAGGAGCGAAACGGCGGTCGGGACCAAACCATCCGCCAAGTGCGTCGCGTTCCGGAAGAACGCATCCAAGCCAGGCGAATGGAACGGATGCATCCGGCGGTGCAGTTCCAAGTGCTCGAGGGCAAGGGCACCGAACGCCAAGGGCGCAGCAAAGGCGATGAAAACCGCCAGGAACCATGCGATGCTCCGGGATCGTTGCATTGTAGTGCGTTCCACTGCTGGGCAGGGCGAAGCTAGGAGGTCCAAGATCGATGCGCGCGTCCTACATTCGGGCATGCTCCACATGAAGACCATCGGTCCATACCTCCTCCTCTTGGCCGGACACCCTATTTGCTTGGGGCAAAGTTTCACCCAAACAAGCGGCGGAGTGTCCTCGGAGGTCGGCATCGGCGCTACACCGATCGACAATGGTTACCGGGTGAGCATGCGCACTTGGGACGTGCCCACGACACATCAAGGTGGCACGGTCCATACCCTGTCAAGCACCGGTGGTTTCCTCTCCGCCTCCCAACTGGCCGTCGATGGCATGTTGTTCCTCCAAGCCCATGTGAACGCCGCGGATGGATCCGCCTTTCTGGTGGGAAGTTCGATACCGACCGGGGAGACCGATCACGATGGGTCGGTGGTGAAGCTGGATCCCGATGGTAGTGTTGCTTGGGCGATGCATCCCTCGATCCCAGGTTCTCAACAATACAGGGGAGGCGCGGCCCTGTCCGATGGCGGCATAGTTGTTTGTGGCATCTCCGGCACGGAGGATGGCCACGAAGCGCTGGTGACGCGGTTCGATGCGAACGGTGTCGTTGTTTGGAACCATGTGCAACCCAGTGGAACCGACGCAGAAGCCTATGCCGTGGCCATTGAAGGATCGAACGTGATGATCACGGGCCGACAGAAAACGTTCGGCGGCACCGATCAAGTGTTGTTCCTCCGCATGGACCTCGATGGTGCGGTGATCTGGAACACGTCCAAGGGTGGTGCGGCCAACGAGGAATGCCGCGCCATCATCAGCACCGGTGGCGGAAACTTCATCGCAGCCGGGTGGACCAACAGCTATGGCACGCGTGATCTGACGCGCGATACCATCCCCTTCCACGTCTACATCGTCGCCATCGAACTGGACGGTGATACGCTCTGGACCAAGGCACTTGGCGATACGCTCTTCGAGCGCCACGCATACGCCTTGGAAGCCGCACCCAATGGTGATCTTCTGATCGCCGGAGAGCGATCCACACCCGGGTTGAGCGACGCCCTGCTGCTGCGTGCGTCCGCAGTAGGCGGGCCGATCTGGGAACGCACGATCGATACAGGGAAGGAAGAGCGGATCGTGCATTTGATCCCGCTGAACGATGGCTTGGTGGGCACCGGCCGGTCCTTCGGTGAATTCAGCGACCAGTTGCTCTTCATAAGACGGAACGCGGACGGTTTCTGACCGGACTGCGGGCGACCGATCCAACGTTGGATCGTGGAGGATACCTTCCCTTACTACCTCGATCGGGGTATTGTAACGGCGCAGTGACCATGGTTTGCTTCGCACCAGGACCGAACAGCCATGACCATCGGAAGGAAGTACCTTGAACGCTCCAGGGATCGAAGCTTACGACGCTTGCTGGATGAACGCACACGACGCGTGTTGAGGACCATCGGCCAAGAGCCGAAGGGAGGACCGACGACCGTCGACCCTCCCTTCGCGTTGCACTGACCGCGTCAGGGCAGTTGTTGCAGACGAACGGATGTCGGGACGATACCGCCGATGTTCTGCAGGATCAAGTCCCGATCGTTGAACTGCCCGGTGTACTTGATCACCCCGTCCAGGTTCACGTCACGTCTTGAGTATCCGGTGGCCGTGTTGGTGGGAACGAGGCCGCCGATACTTTCCAGAATGGGGTCGCGGTCGTTGTTCAGTCCCGTATACATGATCTGCGCATCGGTGAACGTGTTCCCGCACCAGAGCGCGCGTCGGCCGTTCTGGAGCGCATAGCGGGCGTTGGTCCCGTACACGGCCTCGGTGGACAAAGTGAAATCCACCCCCACCTCCGATGCCCCCAAGGTCTTCGCCGCGAAGGTCATCGCGCCCAAATGGTTGCGGTGGCGCACGGCAACGAAGTAGTTGTCCGCTGCCACGTTGAACAAGAGCCGCGTGTAACCGTCCGTGCCGATCACATCGCCGTCACGCTGCAGCAGTGCGCTCTTGGTGGCGAGTATCTGGGCGGGATTGTTCTTGTTCCGAAGTTCCACCAGTACCCAATCCACGATGGCGTTCTTGCCGGTCGTACTGAGCAATGCTGCCGGCATCGTTTCCCCGCCGCTTCCCACCATGGTGAAGCCCATGCCTTGATAGGGTTCGGTGGTCGGAACGAGGCTTGCCACGCGCAGATCGTCCTTCATCTGGGCGGTGGCATTCTCCCAAGGACCTTGCAGGTTCAGGCGGACCCGAACGCTCGGTGCGCAATTCTGCCAGCGCACCAGTACGGAGCCGGGAATGATCGTCCGCGTCGAGTTGGACGGCGTCTGCCAATAGAGGCTCACGTGATCGCCACCGGTCCCCTCCTTCTGGAGGACCTCCACATAGTAATAGACACCGGCCTGCAGGCTGATCGTGGCGCTGGTCTGCTCCGGATACTTCGTGAATTCGCCCACGTTGGTCCACCCAGGTATGCTACAGATGAGGCGCTTGTACGCCGGCTCTGCGTTCAGGCCCAGATACACCGCCACGTTGTCGTCGCCGACCGCAGTAAAGACATAGTTGCCCGACTGGGGTGGTACAATGAAGCCGCGGATCCTTCGACCATAGTTGTCCGCCGTGTTGGCCGCCAGGGTCATTGAGGTCGGGAATGCCGAGCTCGAGGGGCTGTTCGGGTAGTTCGGTGAGTTCACCAGGTCCGTGATGGCGTTCCCTGAGACGTTGTTCCAAGTCTCGCTGAGGACGGATCCAGCAGCACCGAAACACTGTGGTGGCGAGAGGGTCAGCACCGTGATCACCCGCGTGGCTTGTCCGATCAGGCCATCGTTGTCCATCACGGTGAGAGTGACCTGGTGATCGCCCGCCTGGCTGAACATCTTCACCGGCGTCTGGCTCGTACTCGATGTGCCATCGCCGAAATCCCAAGCGTAGCTTACGATAGTGCCTGGGTCGTACGATGCGGACCCATCGAAGTTGACCGCGAGCGGCCCCAAACCGGCCGTAACGTTCGCCATGATCACGGCGGCAGGTGCGATCGCCTGGCAACGCGGGTAGAGCGTGCGTTCCGAGGTGCCGGAAAGTCCGCCTGCATCCGTTACGGTGAGCGTCACTTTGTAGCTGAAATCATCCCCATTGCATCCAGCACCGCTGATCACCGTGGAGGACGTGACGTTCGCGTCGATAGGCTCCGGGTGGTTGTGATTGTTGTGATAGAGCGTAGTGCGCCACGCATAGGTCAATTGTGCAGGGCCATGCTGCCCATCGGTGACCGAAGCTTGCAGCAGGTAAGTGGTGTCGACCCCCACCGGATAGAACGCCGTGACGGGGATGCTCGTGATGTCCACGACGGGTGGTGTGTTGTTCACCGAGACGATCAGGTTCCGGGTCGCCGTTTGACCGATGTTATCGGTGACCGTCAGCACCACGTTGTATGTGGTGACCACGCCTGCGGGAGAAGTGAAGACCCGGGTAGGGTTCGGTCCGCTCCCGGTACCATTCCCGAAATTCCAGCTATAGGTCAGGGCGCCGTTCTCCGGGTCGCTGCTACCGGCAGCATTGAACGTTACGGACAATGGCCCTGGGCCGTATTGGACCGTCTGTGTGGCCATGGCGATCGGCGGAAGGTTCACTGCGCTGGTGTAGCATATCCTCCGTACCTCGTTCGCGTCGTACTTGATGTACCAGATGCAACCATCGGGTCCCGACCCGATCCATGTAATAGGCCCCAAACTCGACGCGAAATTGTACACCGCGGTGACCTGTTCATTCTCGTCGTACTTGAACCTCCGTATCCATCCCGAAGCATAATCGCCGTGGAAAGCGGAATTCTGGTATCCGGCCGGCATGTTCTGACCGGTAACGAACGGTCCTGCGATCCCCGCATTCCCACCGAACCGCGGTCCGGGGACCGGTGAATTGCCGGCATCGAGATCGTATGTAATGGCCGTGGTCCCGTTGAATCCCCCGACCCGCGAACGATTGCCGTGCTGCCAGTCAATGCTCGGCCGTGCATGCAGGTAGGTCTTGACGGTCGCGGGGAGAGGGACGTTCGGGTTGCAGGGACTGGGATGCGTGTTCAGCAGAAGCCGGGTATCCTGCTTCAAGAGATCCTGGAATGTGAGGAACTGCTGCGTGCAGGTGATCCCATCATAGAACGGGTTCGGGACGTCCTGGTTGGTCGTGATCGCAGGTGCATAGCCCGGGTTCTCCTCAAAACCCTCGAAAATAGGCCAACCGAAGTTCATGCCGGCCTCATAGCACACGTTCGATTCCTCCCACGTGCCCATGCCTACGTCGCCGATGTAGAACACACCGGGATCGCCTGCCGCTGGATCCGTGCTTCCCACACCCGGCTTTCGTGTCATGCGGTACGGGTTGCGCAAACCCAAGGCCCAAACACGCGACTTCGGCGATCGCGGGGCAGCGGCATCGTAGAATGGATTGCTCGGGAGTCCGTTCCCGGTGTTCGGGTCGAGGCGCAGGAGTTTCCCATTGTGGCAATTCAACAATTGGGACCTCATCGCCCCTACGTCCTCCGCTGCACGGATGATACCATTGCTCAAGGCAACGCCGTCGTAAGTATCGCTCGAATTGCCGGTATCGTACCCGTTGTAGCTCGCGCCATCACCCACCGTGGCCATAAGGGTGCCGTCCGAACCGAATACCAATGACCCCGTACTGTGCGACTCGTGCAATAATGGAACCCCGGTCTGCCGTGTTTCGCCCAGCAGGACCAAGCGGCTTCCGTAGTCCACCGTATTGAGATCGGGACCGATCGCAGTATACCTCGTGATCCGCATGATCGTGGCGGCGTAATACTCGTTCGTAGAGGCATTGTAATTGCCCGTACTGGGGTCGTTGTTCATCAGGTAGTGGCGGTCCACTGCATACATCATGTAGATGCGGCCGTTGGTCAGGAAATTCGGGTCCAGGGTGAATCCGAGGAATCCGTGGTCCCGCCAATTGCCCACTTCCGGACTGATGTCGATCAATGGGGCGGGTAACCGGACACCGTTGCTGATGATCCACACTTTGCCCCCTTTCTCCCAGACGTACTGCCTGCCGTTCGCGTCCCAAGTGACCCCGACCGGTTGGTTGAACGTCCCTCCCGCAACCGTCGATTGGCTGAAGCCGGGCTCGAACGTTTGTCCTTGGACCGCAGGCTGGTTCACCAATACGGTAAGGGCGCAAGCGCCAAAGAAGATCGTTGAAAAAGTCGCGTGCAGACGCATGGTGGTTCGGCGTTGTTGCAAAGTGGTAAAGCCCCGAATTACATCGACGAATGTCCCTATTGAGCCCACGAACATACATAAACCGCCTTCCTAGGTCAACCCGTTAAATGCGCAGTAGTTTTCGCCGATGCGCGC
>DEQO01000150.1:0-371 GCA_002360495.1 Flavobacteriales bacterium UBA3364 | reverse complement strand
GTAGTTTTCGCCGATGCGCGCATTCCATCGTACCATCCGGGTCCAAGGCCGGGTACAAGGCGTTGGTTTTCGGGCCGCGGCGATGGCCGAAGCCAAAAGGCTTGGGCTCTCCGGCACGGCAATGAACCTGGCTTCGGGCGGGGTGGAGATCCATGTGGAAGGGGGACTTGGGCCCATCGAGGAATTCACCCGCTGGGCAGGGATCGGTCCTGCCCTGGCCCATGTGGTGGAACTGGTGATCGCGGACGGCCCCTTGGAAGGACTGACCGACATCCGCGTCATCCGCTGAGCCCTATGAGGATCTTCATCGGAACCGCCGTTCAGACCGGGACAGCCAAGGCTCTCAGCGCTAAGCTCGGGGATGGGCTGTA
>DEQO01000066.1 GCA_002360495.1 Flavobacteriales bacterium UBA3364 | reverse complement strand
TCGCCGATGGTCTTGATCTTTTCGATGCCGTTCTTCTCCATGATGGTATCGAAAGCCTTGAAGCAATGATGGATCTCGGCCACGAGCGCCTGTGGCGTCATGGTCTCGGCCACCTGGGTGAAGTCCTTGAAGTCGGTGAAGAGCACGGTGACCTCGTCGAAGAGCTTGGCTTCGGCAGAACCCTTCGCCTTGAGTTCCTCGGCCGTTTCCTCCGGCAGGATGTTCAGGAGCAACTCCTCGCTGCGCTGCTTCTCCTTTCGGATGCGGTTGCGCTGGAGGAAGACGACGACCGCGAAGACAAGCACGGCCAACAGACCTCCGATAAGCACGTTACGGCGCAGTCGCTCTTTGTCGAGCGCTTCGGCCTGGACATGTTTCTCCAGCCCGAGCACTTCGATCTCCTTCTCCTTCCGCTCGGTATCGAACCGCACCTCGAACTCGGCGGTGAGCTTCCGGTTCTCGATCGCTTTGATGGAATCGGCCACGAAGTGCATGCGTTGGAGATGCTCAAAGCCGCTCTTGTGCGCGCCCACCCTGCCATCCAGTTCCGCCAGGGACTTCAAACACTCGTATTGCAAGTAGAGGTCCTTCTGTTCCTCGCCCATCTTCAATGCACGGGTGAGGTAGTCCACTCCCTTGGCATGCCCGCCCAACATGCCATAGGCCGATCCCGCATTGAGCAACGAGGCTGCTTCCGCATCCGGCCGACCCAGTTGGCGCGCCAACTCCAATGAGCGTTCGTAGTAAAGTGCCGAATTGCGGTAGTCCTTGCGGTCGAAGTAGGTCAAGCCAAGACCGTTCACGGCCACACCGTATTCCAAGGCGAGGCCATTGGCTTCGGCCTCCTTCATTCCCTCCGTGTAATAGTGAATGGAGGAGTCCAGGATGCCCAGCCCGCGGTACGCATCTCCGAAGGAGTTGTCCACACCGGCACGGTGCTCGGGCAGGTCCAGCGTGTCCAACACCTTCCTGGCCAACTGCGCCGTTTCCAAGGCGCGGTCATACTTGCCCTGCATGTAGTGCAGGCTACCCATGCTGCGCAGCGTACCCAGCACCTTATCCTTCAGCCCCAGCGAATCCTGTAGATGGTAGGCCTGCTGGAACAGGTCGAGCCCTTCGGCGTATTTGCCCGCGTTCTTCAGGCAGACCCCCGTGTTCGTTAGTGCCACCGAATGGAGCCGGGGAATACGGACGGCCCGGCAGGCTTCGATAGCCTTGTAGCCATGATCGAGCGCCTCTTCCGGATCGGAATAACGCAGGTCAACGCAAAGACTGATATGCAAAAGGCAGCGTGCGGTATCGTTCTCCGTGGTCCTCAGCATTACCCGCTGGGAGTCGATATCCAGCGGAATGGCCGGGTATTGGGCGAGGACGGATAGATCGAAGATCAGTGACCACAACAGCGCCATAAGGCCGAACCTCGGAACAAATTGCAGGAATGGGGTTAGCTGCGACCGGCGCATGGATCAAGGACAATCAGCAGTGGTCGGCATCCAGTGGGGGAATCATGGCGCCGGTCCACTTGATGATCCCCGCCCGTTGTCCTCTATTGGGTTTCTGCCACTTGCCGTTGATGAAGAGCTTGTATTGGGCGTTGATCTTGACGTAGTCGGTGGACTCGGGGGCGGGGGCGAGGGTCCAGTCGAGGGTTTGTTTCTTGGCCATGTGTCGAAGATAGCCAAGGCACACGCGCAGAAGCGCGGAGCGCTGACGCTCTACCCCCTTCCGTTACTGCTTGATGATGCGGACCGGCGGAACCATTCCATCATTCCACTGGAGCAAATAAGCACCTGGCGCAAGGGCAGAGACATCGCAGACCTCCGTGGCACTTGTCATCGACCCGTTCAGCACTACTGCCCCGGCAATGTCCACCAGTGCGTACTTCATTGGACCATGCTGCAACGATGCCTGTAGCGTCAACAGGTCATGCGCCGGGTTCGGATAGACAGCGGGTAACTGTTCCGCTGCGGGGATGAGGTCGTCGATGCCCGTTGCGATACCGCGGCGATAGATGCCTTCCCCGGGGGAGATCACGTTGTATCCGAGAAAGAGATAGCCGTTCAACTCGACCAATCCAGAACCATTGAGGTCCGCCGCGTCGAGGTTCCCCGTGATGTTGGTCCAGCCCTGACCTTCATCCGTCGAGGTGTACACGCTATCGCGATATGCACCGGTGAAGTGGCGTGTTTCGATATAGAGGTTGCCACCGAAGCGTTCCACTTCGAGCAGACCGACGCCGAACAACGAAGGCCATGCCCAGACCGACCAGTTGGCGCCGAGATCCGTGCTCCGGTATTTGCCACCACCCTGCGCCGTGTAGTACATCTCGTTTCCCATTCTCCACACATGCTCTCCGTTCAGGTCGCCCTTGGCGATCCCAGCATTGGAGGGTGACCAGCTCGCACCGGCATCGGTACTAACGAAGACGCCATCACCGATGGTGCAAGCGAACAGGTGCGTACCGCTGGAGCCCATCGAGAAGACGTTGAGGTTGGAGAGGCCCACATTCACGGCCTGCCAAGAATCGCCGTTGTTCAAGGATCGGTAGATGCCCAAGTTGGAGGTGTACGCGTACAGCCCGGTGCCCAACTCGTGGAATCCCCTGACGACCGTGGCTGTCGGTGCCCCGGTCACCGGGTTCCATGTGCCGCCATTGTCGTTCGTGAAGTAGATGCAATCGCCGGACGCGCTCATTCCAGCGAAATAGCGTCCCGCTCGGAAATAGCCGCACTCGGTGCTATTGAAGGCGACGGGAGGCTGGATCGACGACCACGTATCGCCATCATTCGAACTGCGGTACATGTTCCATCCGGCCCTGGCGATCAAATGGTCGTTCGTGGCTCCCAGCACAGTGGCACCTTGGGCCAGGTCGGTGATGCCCGAATTGACCTGTGTCCATTGGGCCTGCGTGTAGAGCGCGCAAACGGTCGGAACGAGGATCAACGAACGTAGCAGCATGGACATGCGGATCGGAATTTCAGCGATGATAAGCATTGTGGAGAGCTCGTTCACCGGACCGCGGGCGTGAGGACGTGTTCGCGCACACCATCATCCTGTCATTGACCAGGTCGATCGTGCCGAAGTACTTCCTGCTCTTGGGCTCCACCTACTTGCCGTTGATGAAGAGCCTGTGATGTGGTGAGATGTGAACAAGGCCTGGGACCCGGGGGCAGGGGTGAGTTGTCGGTCGAGGGCTTACTTCTTGGTTGCCATCGTGAGCGAAGGTAGAAGGGACGGGTCTTGTCATCACCGCCCAAGGAAGTACCGGTCTATCTCTTGGAGCATGCCCGTGTAGTAGGAACCGACTGATAGGTACACCGCCGAAAAGAGCACCACTGCATTTGCAACGAACAGGATGAGCGTATGGCGGGTCACACATCGACGCACGAGGTACTTCATGTACGCCAGGTCAAGCACCACATAGCAAAGAAGGGCGATGACCGCGAACTGCAAATGGTCAGCGAAGTAGCGGTTGGCCTCGTTCCATATGATGTCGATGGAGTGTTCCCGTGTATCCTCAATAGGCGTAACAACGATCAACGCCAGCGCTAGGATCATTCCGTAAGCGAACAGTAAGCTGAGGCTGTTCAACGCGTAGAGCAGGGTGATCTTGAAGCGGGGCCAGTCTTCTTGATGAGGTGCCTCAAGAGAAGGATAGCCAGCACAGTCCATGAAGCGAACGCCAGGTAGAAGCCGATCCAGATGATGGTTTGCTGAGTGGCAAAGCTGAATGGCCATATCATCCGTTGTTGCGGATGTGGTCCTTCGATTCCGGTGCAGAGTCCAAGGCCCAATCGATCGCGTTCTTTTTGGCCATGGGTCCAAGATAGCGGGAGGTGAAGAGACTTACAGCGGCGGCCCAACCACCGGCATGTGATGCTCCGCTGCTGCCCTGCCCAACGCTTCAATGTTCGCAGGCGATGGCGCGACAGGAGTGGGCAACTCAGCACGCTCGGCCGGCCGCCACATGGCGCGAAGGAAAAGCTCGAAGTCGCGCCCGGTGGTGATGCTGAAGAAGTGCCCGGTCGCTGAATCGCAGCAGAAGGTGTGCGGCGTGCCCTTGGGAATGAAGATCACATCGCCCGGTCCTTTCCTCACGTCGGTATCGCCTTGCCGGAAAGTGAATTCGCCCGCGATCAGGTGGAAGATCTCGTCCTCCCGCTCGTGGATGTGCAGCGGCGGTGACTCCCCCTTGCGCACATGGTGCTCGATGTAGGAGACGTGGTCGGCGCCCTCATCGCACGAGACATGTACGCGCACGAGGGTGTTGAGGAACCAATGGTAGGGACCGGCAGGCATGGCGAGGGCTTTCGGGAAATTTAACCGAAGTCGGCGTGCCGCTCGCTGGTGCGGTCGCCCAATAGCATCGGCCGGACCAATATCTTCGAGCCACTTTCACCGATCCCCAACCCCATGACCAAACACCTTTTCCTCGCTTTCCCGCTGGCGATGCTCGTCGCTTGCGGCGGCTCCCATCCGGAGCATGACAAGATGATGGCCGACCACCAGGCCATGCTCACAGCCGACAGCGCCAACAAGGCCACCGCGGATCAAATGAAGCAGGCCGCCCAAGGCTTCCTCGACGCCTGGTGGACCGGAAAGACCGATGGCCTTGACGCGGTCGTGGCCGAGAGCTTCACGACCCATATGTCCATGCCGGGCGTTACCAGCACCGGCGTGCAGAAACTGAAAGACATGATCGCCATGTCCAGCGCGGCCTTTTCCGAGAACAAAGCGGAGGACCTGCATTTGACCGCTGAAGGCGACCGTGTGATCCTGCATTACCGTTGGAAGGGAAAGAACACCGGCGCGATGGGCGAAGGCATGCCGGCCACCAATGCGTCCGTCGACGTGAACTGCGTGGACATCCTCCGGTTCGAGAACGGGAAGATCGTGGAGCACTGGGGCTACATGGAGGAGATGAAGATGATGGAGCAGTTGGGCATGATGGGCGGTGCCGGGGATCAAGCGAAGAAGTGAACGAACACTTACCAATGACAACGGCGGGGGCCCACCCCGCCGTTGTCATTCCTGGTCCTGGCCTTCGTGCTCAGCGCTGTTTCACCAGGCGCACCGGAGCGAGCAGTGCATCGTCCCAACGCAGCAGGTAGCAACCGGGTCCTACACCGGAGAGGTCGAGCTGCATCGCGGTCGATGTAACAGTGCCAGCACTGATCTGCGCACCCAACGCATCATGAAGTGTGTAACGCTCCGCACCATGCACGAAAGGCAGCTTGATCATGACGTTGTCGCTGGTGGGATTCGGAAAGACCGTCACCGCCTCGAGGCGTTCCGCATCGGCGATCCCTGTGGAAAGCGTATAGCGGTAGATCCCCTCTAGGGAACCCATGGTGTACGCGATGAACACATAGCCATCGTACTCGAAGATGCCGCTCCCGCGAAGGTCGGCGGCATCGAGGTTACCGGTGATGTTGGTCCAGGCCCCACCGTTGTTCGTGGAACGATAAAGGCTGTCCCGTTCACCACCTGCGAAATGACGCGTTTCCATGTACAGGTTGTTGCTGCCGAAGCGCTTCACTTCCTCCAGCCCGACGCCGAAGAACGCCGGCGCCGTCCATTCGGTGAACGTCAGGCCGATGTCGGTGCTACGGTACGTTACACCCCCTTGTGCGGAATAGTGCACGTTGCCGCCCATCTGCCAGACATGTTCACCATCCAGGTCAGCACTGCCAATGCCGGTCGCCTGCGTCCAGGAACTTGCGTTGATGGTGCGGAACACACCACCACCATTCGTCGCTGCTACGAAGTATGGCCCCACCGCCGCCATGCCCACCACGTCCAGGGAAGTAAGGCCACTGTTCACCGCGGTCCACGCTGCACCGTCCAGGGTGCGATAGATGCCCTGCTGGTCCGTGTAAGCGTACAACGCCTCACCATACTCGAAGAAACCCCGCACCGCTGTTGCCGTTGGCCCCCCGGTGGCGGGTGACCAGGAATTGCCTTCGTTGTCCGAGTAGTGGAGGCAGGTCCCGATCGCGCTCGTTCCCACCACATAACGATCATTGTAATAGTAGCCCACATCCGAAGGCCCCCACGTGCTCGGGCTGGGCACCGAGGTCCATGTTCCACCATGGTCATCACTCCGGTACAGCACGTTGTAAGCCCTGGCGAAGATGTAGTTCGGCGTTGCGCCATGTATGGCAGCGCCGTGATCGAGCGTGGCGAGACCGGTGTTCATCTGGCTCCATTGGGCGGCAAGGCCGGATGCCAGGATAAGTGCGCTGAAAGCGGAATATGTTCTCATTTGAAGGTGTGTTTCAGGGTGCGGAGCGATGGCCCCTCGCATACACATCGGAGAACGGGTTGGAGTGTGAACAACACGATGCGTCCTGGTAGGTCCTTGGCCTGCAACCGTGTGCCCACGCAATACCAGCTAGCCGCTGAGTCCTTGGATGAGGCACGCCTGTCCGGATCGCACCCCGATCCAAGCGCCATCACGGATGCGGCACCCACATCGGCTTCATTCGCGTTGGCGATGCACGCGAGCTCATGCTCGTTTGCGGGGTTGATCGTACCGAAGTACTTACCGGAACTCGGCTTCACCCGCTTGCGATCGATAGAGCTGGTAAAAAGCGGTGAGGTGCGGACATGGTCCTTGGACCCGAGGCGGGTGCGAGGGTCCGATCGAGGGCCGCTTCTTCTTGGTTGTCATCTATCACACGCCGAAGCCAGAATGGCGATGACGCGATGTGCGAAGGCAGAGGGCCGGGCAACAGGCGGTACGGGTTCAGCTTCCGTACCGCACCATGACCTGATCAAGGGCCTTGCGCTGCAGGTCCGGCACCTCGCAATCAGCCGCGGGGTAACCGACCGGGATCAACAGAAAGGCCCGCTCGTTCTCCGGCCGTTGCAGGATTCGGGCCAGGAAATTCATGGGGCTGGGCGTGTGCGTGAGCGTGACGAGTCCCGCGTTCCGGGCGGCCGCAAGGAGGAAACCACTGGCTATGCCAACGCTCTCCTCCACATAGTAGTTCTTGCGCTTCGAACCATCGGGCATCACTTCATAGGCGCGCTTGAACACCACGATCAGGCACGGGGCGATGTCCAGGAACTCCTTGTGCCAGTCCGTGCCGAGTGGTGCCAGATCCTCCAGCCATTCAGGCGGCATGCGACCTTCGTAGCTCGCACGCTCCTCCTCTTCCGCGGCTTTGCGGATGGCGTGCTTCAACGCAGGGTCCGTTACCACGCAAAAGGTCCAGGGCTGCTTGTGCGCACCGCTTGGCGCCGTGCCGGCCGTTCGGACCAGGTGTTCGATGACCTCGATCGGAACGGGCTCTTCACTGAAATGCCGGACACTCCGGCGGCCGGCGAGCAACTCGTGGAATCGCTTCGCACGGTCACGCATCTCGGCAGCGTCCACGCGTGCCGGCCGGTAGGCGACGAACTTCGGGGAATGCGAGTGATCCATCCGGCGAAGATCGGGTGTCTCCCGGCCTATCCCTTCTCCGCCAGCAATACCAGCTGCCCGCGGTGGTAGGCCAGGTGGTTCGTGCGGCTCAGCAGAACGTTCAGCCGGTTGCGGTGCGGCTCCTTCGGAAAGTCATCTGCAGAGATGTTCGCATGGCGCGTGAACCATTCCTCCGGTGGCAGGCGCTTCGCGTGATCCAATAACGTGTCGTTCACCGTCGTCCACTGCTCGCGGAGCTGGTGCATGGAAGGCAGCGCGGCGACCGCGCGGTCAGGTGCGTCGATGAACACCGGCTTGAGCTCCGGATGCATCACCTCCTGGAAGCGCAGCAATGCAAGCATCTGGTCGTGCTCGGCGGTGAGGTGGCCGAGGAGGTAGATGCCGCGGTTCCTGCCCGGTGACACCTCCTTCATCACCTGGTCATCGGACAGCTTCCCGAGCAGGGTGCTCGTGGCGCTCACTTCCCTGCCCCATGCGTCCAGGGCCATCTTCACGAAAAGGGGTCGGAGGTCGGTCATGATCGATGCGTCAGTCGAGGCTGAAATAGTCCGCGCTCTGGTAGTGGCCGTCGGCTTCCTTCTGCAACTGCATCAGGATGTCGTTGGCAAGGCTGCTGGCGCCGAAGCGGAAGCAGATCGCCTCGGCCTATTGGATGCGTTGGTGCACATCATGTGGTGATCGGGGGGCGCATTGATCCAAGATCACGCCTGGCCGCCTACTGCTTCACCACCCGGACCGGTGCAATGCCTGCCCCCACGATCTTAAGCACATAGCAGCCACCCGCCAACGATGACAGGTCGAGGTCCATCGACCGACCCGTTACCCGCCCGGTCAATGCTTCGGATCCAGTAAGGTCAACCACCTGATAGTTGGATCCGATCGCTTGCGCGGGGATCTGAAGGGCGATGAGACCATCTGTTGGATTCGGAAATACGGTCACATCCACCGCACCCTGCTCATCCATGCCAACACCTCCAGCGCACAGGTACGCTGCCATCGCATTGTCCTGGCCCGAGCCGTTCGGCCGCGTGTAGGTCGTGCCATCAAGAGTGATGTCGGCTGCGTGACTCCCACCGATAAGCAGGCAATCGAGGCCTTGCACGTCCATATCCTCCACGTTGAAGGTCGGCACGCTCCAGATCGTCGTGAACGACGGATCCACCTTCACGATATAGGGCGCATTGAAGGCGAACGTGCCGCTCACGTAGAGGTTGGAACTGCCGTCGTTGATCACTTCCTGGGGCTTGCTGGCGGTGCCGCCGGGCGTGAGCACCACGCAGCCCATCACGCCTCCATCAGCACCATCCAGGTGATAGATGTAACCGTTGGGGAACGTGGTGTAGTCAGTGCCCGCCAAGGTCACAGTTCCGAACACCGCATAGAACGATGCCCAGACCAGGCCGTTGTTGTCCACACTGATGCGGAATGACTCGGCGCCGAAGGCCTTGACCAACGGCGTGCTCCAGATCTCGTTCAGTGCGTTGTCGTACTTCCGGATCTTGTTGCCCCATTGGGCGATGATATTGTTCGAACCGTCCACCACGATGTTGTGGTAGAGCACGTTCATCAGGTCGCCGCCGCCCGCGCCGCTGGCCGTTTCGCTGCCATTCGCCGGGTCCAATTTCAGGATCGTTTGATCGCCCAGGTTGATGAAAGGAACTCCGTTGCCGTCCACCGCTATAGCGTTCACGTTCGCAGAGAACTCCTTCACCCAGGTCAGGGTGCCGGATGCTGAATACTTGGCTACGAATCCCAGACTGCCTGCAGGCAATGTGGTACCATCGAAGGTGGCTGCCTGGGCCACGAAGAGCCAGCCGGCCACATAGACGTTGTCACTGCCGTCCACAGCAACGGACATGGCTTTGTGGTTGCCCATGGTCTCAGCCGAACCGGCGATCTTGCTCCAGATCTCGGAGCCGCCCGGACCGAACTTCGCAACGAAGATCCCACCCGTGCCCGCCTCATGGGCCGTGCCGCCGAAGTCGAGGGCATCCATTCGGCCACCGCACACGATCATGTTGCCCTGGCTGTCGTGCGCCACGCCGTTCACCTCGCTCTGCGAACTGCCCACGGTGTTGTGCTGAACGTGCTGATGAGTGGGGGTCTGCGCACCAGTGATGGAGATCGCCAGAGTGGTGCCGATAAGAAAAAGACTGCGGGTAATGTGGTTCATGTTGCTTGTGCTTGTGCGAAGATGCGGAGATCCGATATATGCACGTGTACGGTGAACACCGTATTTCTTCACGCAAGTTGTGCACACCGCATCTCAATGGCACCCTCCAAAGCAGGTGACCATCATGTTCCTAGTCCCGTGTTGATCCATCACCGCGACCAGCGAAGCGGTGCCTTGGGTGGGCAGGGTGATGATCTTGATGGACGGCTGGGAGCTCAAGCCCAAGTCTGCCAGTAGATCGAATGCAATGGGATGAAGCAGCAAATTCGATACAGCGTCGTTTCGATGAGGCGCTCGATGAGAAGGGTTGCGCCGATCAAGCTCAGTCGAGGCTGAAATAGTCCGCGCTCTGGTAGTGCCCGTCGGCTTCCTTCTGCAATTGCATCAGGATGTCGTTGGCCAGACTGCTCGCGCCGAAACGGAACCAGTGGTTGCTCAGCCATTCGGGGCCGAGCTCCTCTTTCACCATCATCAGGTAGTGCAGCGCCTCCTTGCTTTTGCGGATGCCACCGGCGGGCTTCATCGCGATCATCTGCCCGGTCTTCAGGTAGTGGTCGCGGATGGCGTGCAACATCACGAGCGTCACTTCCATGGTTGCCGCCGGATTGATCTTGCCCGTGCTGGTCTTGATGAAGTCGGCGCCGGCTGCAATGGCGATGTCACTGGCGAGACGCACCTTGTCGTAGGTGCCGAGCTCGCCTGTCTCGAGGATCACTTTCAACCGTGCATCGCCGCACGCTTCCTTGATGGCGGCGATCTCGTCGTAAACGAAGTTGTAGTCGCCGCTGTGGAAGTGACCACGACTGATCACCATGTCGATCTCGTCGGCGCCTTCGTTCACGGCGAACCTGGTGTCCGTGATCTTCACGTTGCGCGGCGCTTGTCCACTCGGAAAGGCCGTTGAAACACTGGCCACTTTCACACCGCTATCGCCGAGCGCCTTCTTCGCCACTTTCACCAGTGAAGGATAAACGCAGATGGCGGCGCAATTCGGAAGCCCCGGCAGTGCATCATGCGGATGCATGGCCTTGTAGCAAAGCTGCCTCACCTTGCTCGGTGTATCGGCACCTTCAAGCGTCGTGAGATCGATCATGCTCAGCGCGAGCTTCATGCCCTGCACCTTGGTCTCCTTCTTGATGCTGCGCGTTTTGATGCGGGCCACGCGCTCTTCGATGCCGACCTGGTCGATGGTCGGCGTGGTGCGCGGGTCGGGCATGCCCGCCGTACGGCGGACGGTCAATGTCTTGGTAGCCATGCGGTGTTCCCCATCGCTCCAAAACGACGGTGATCCGTAAAGGTATTGAAGCGAGCGTCTTCTGATCCGCAAGGGCAAAGCCGCTGACGGGCCCTTGGACCGGGGCTATGCAACCGTGGTCGCAGCGGCGTTCCGCTTCAATCTCCAGCGAAGCCAATACGCACCGGCCACCGCACCGACCGTGTTGGCAATGAGGTCGATGATATCACCTCGCCGGTTCAAACCGGGGATCTCCTGCAGCACTTCCATGCTGGCACCATACGCCACCGAGAGGGCACCAGCCATCAACAAGAGCCTCGGCAGGGGCCGCGTGTTCGCCGACCGGTCCCGCAAGCCCCGCGCCAGCAACACGGTGAGCACGGCGAACATCCCCATATGCACCAGTTTGTCCACACGCAACAGATCGGCCCATTGCCATTGGGGCAAGGCCTTGCCGGGCGTAAGACACAGGAATGCGATCAACAACGCCCAAGCGAGCGCCGGCCGCATGGACCGTTGTAAAATGGACATCAGGCCCCGACGAGCGCCTTGTACTGGTCGGCGGTGAGCAGGGCATCCACTTCGGCAGGGTTGCTCATGCGCACTTTCACCATCCAGCCTTTGCCGTAGGGATCGGTGTTCACCGAGGCGGGATCATCGGCCAGGCCAGGGTTCACCGTGCTGACCGTTCCGCTCACGGGCATGAACAGATCGCTCACGGTCTTCACCGCTTCCACGGTACCGAACACCGCCTCATGTGCCAGTTCCTGGCCTTCGCTGCCGATGTCGATGAAGACGATGTCACCCAATTCGCCCTGCGCGAAATCGGTGATGCCGATGGTGGCGGTATTGCCTTCGATGCGGACCCATTCATGGTCCTTCGTGTAGCGCAGTTCGGCCGGGATGTTCATGGTCTGTTGAGAGCGTGATTGATCTGGTGGCGAAAGTAAGGGGTGCAACGGTATGGGGACAGGGAAGGCGCAGAGGCAGGGGCAATGGCCAAAGACCTGCTCCTGGGAATTTCGACGAGGCTACTGCGCCAACGTGAACCGCAGGCTGATCCCCGCGTTGGTGTTGGCCGAGGGGAAGGAGGTGGAGATCACCGGGGTATTGATCACGCGTTCATAGAAGGCCCGGACGTTGAGCCGCTGGTTGACCACGTAATCCGCGGAGGTCTTTATGGAGATGATGTTCTGCCCGGCCGTGACCTGGTTCTGCTCCTCCTGGATCTTGCGGATGACCGTGGCGTTGTCGCGAAGGCTCAGATCGACCCTCAGGTTCAGATCGCTCTTCGGGGTATTGCCGCCGATCGCGAAGGGGAATTTCACATCCTTCAACCGATAGCCTGTACCCACGACATATTCCTTGCCGCGCACTTCGGTGACCTGGTTGTTCGTGAGGCTGAGGCTGAGGTTGCGGTCCCTGTTGTATTCGAACTTCGCCAGCAGGCTGTTCTTCAAGGTGGCGTCGAAGCCCAGCAGCGGACGCATCACTTCCTGGATCGTGACCACGGCGATCTGGCGTTCCGGGATGAAGTTGCCCGCATCGTCCGTCACCCCTGCTCCTTCCGTGTAGAGGAGGTTGGTCTGGTAGCTGGAGACGTTGAACGTGGAGCGGTAGCTGTTCTTCACCGTGAAGGTGCGGAACATCTTCTCGAACATGGCGATCTTGGTGAGGCCGTCGTACGTCACATCCCAGTTCGGTGCGGGCACCAAGGTGAGGGGGTCCAGCTTCACGTTCTCCGCGCTCTTGCCGGTGTAGGCGGCCAGGAAAGATGGTATGACGACATCCTGGTTCGTTGGGCCGTACCCTTGGACATAGCCCGTGCCCGGATCCAACGCCAGACCGGCTGCGGCCCCCAGGCGGGAACTGATGACCGTGCGGTTGTCCAGCAGGTTCTGGAAGACCTGGTTCACGAAGTTCTTGTCGTCCTTGGAGAAAGTGGTGCGCCAGTTCAGCATGCTAACGCTGAAGCTTCCCGCATCCCGTGGACTGTCGTTGACATACCGCTGTTCCTCGTTGTTGTAGCGGAAGAAGGAACTGTTGTTGTCGGCCTTGGTCCGGTTGGCCATCAGTTCGATGCGCATGCCCCTGAACGGTTCCAAACTGAGCCGCGCATTGAAGGTCTCGTTCCGCGCGTTCGTGTACGGATTGAAGATCGACGGTGTGGTGACCAGCCATCCACGCTGCGAGGCGCTGGTCGCGAAGTCGCGCACGATGTCGCCACTGAGGTCGTGGTTCTGCTGACCCGTGATGAACCCGAAGCCCGGAGCCCCGAAGTTGTCCATCCCGATGATGTTGGTCGCCCTTGAGTAGCCCGGCAGCAGGATACCTGATGTCTGGCTGTAGGTCACGGTGCCGGTGCGCACGATCATGATAACGCGGGCGAAGGCTTCGAGGATGTTGAACGGCTCGCCTTTCGGTTGCTTCGCCGTGGAGTCCGGTTTGGCCACACTCGTCTTGCCGCCGCCCGCTTTCGCCGGTCGCCCTTTGCCTTTGTCGTTCACCTTCTTCAGGAACTTCGACTTGTTGTAGAGGTTGACGAAGTTCAGCTGACCGTTCACCGAGATGTTCTGGGAGTTCTGGATCACCGCACCCAATGAATCCTGCGTCAGTGGCGCGCGGTCCCACTGATATCCTGCGGTATACCCCGTGTTCACCGTAAGCCAGTCGGTGAGCGGGAATTTGTCCAGCGGCAGTGTGTAGGTGATGCCGATCGTGTGATCGTAGTGCGATGGTTCTCCCCAGTTCCTGATACTTGTCAGAACGCTATCCTTCCACAGGTCATAATCGTTCCCGGACTTGGCGTTCACACGGCCCGGGGTCTCCCCGATGAAGGCCATGTTGTTCGCATTGAAATCCACCTTCAACGACTTGGTGATGTCGTACCGGAAGCCGTACTGGCTGTTCCAGTTGAAGTGCTTGTTGTAGGTGGGGGTCGGTGGCAGGGTCTCGATGTCCGGGTTGGGGCGGACCAGGCGTTCCAGATAGCTCCGGTCGACGGCCGTGCGCATGGTTATCTGCTTGAAGCCCATGTTCACGTTGAAATCCTTCACCAGCTTCAGCCATTTGCTCTTGCTCACGAAGCCCACGTCCGCGAAAGGTTCGATCGGGCGGGGCTTCGGGTTGTGCACGTACGCGATCGAACCCCGGTACGTGCGGGTGTTCTCGTAGGCCGTGTTCACGTCGCGGTACTCCTGGTCACCATAGGCATAGTTGAAGCTCAGGTTCTCCACATCGAAGAACTGCTCCTTGCTACCCTGTTCCCGCTCCTTGCGTACGTTGGTGAGGTTGATGCTCCGTCTCCGTGTGTAGGTCTGGGTGAGCTTCTTGCGTTCCTTTCGCTCATCCTTGGATAGCGTTCGGGTCGCATCGGTGAACAGGATGTCCGGGTTCAAGGGATCGAACTGCGGATCGCTGATCTGCTCGGTATACCCGATGTACAGCGGCACTTTCACCTGGCTGGCCTCCGGTAGGAATTTGCCCATCTCCAGGTTGGCGCTCACGTCCACGCCGTACTTCGTTTCGCGCTGGCGCTCGCTTACCCGCTTGTCGATGCTGCCCCAGAAGGGCGTGCTGTAATTACCGGCCACGCTCACGTTCCCCAGGTCGGCCAGTTGCGCGTTCACACGCCCCAGTGTAGCCCAGCCACCGCTCTGGTCGAAATCGGTCAAGCGTAGTTCGTTCACCCACACCTCAAGGCACTTCGGCAGGCCGTCGTCCTGCTTCCATGGATTGGCCTCGTCACCCTCCTTCTTCGGGTTGCGAACACCGATCATGATCGAACGCATCTGGCTCAGGTTCGGGTTCCCCTTCACGAACACACGGCGGTCGCCATCGCTGCCGGCATAACGATCCGTGCGCGAAGCGCCCGACTGGTCACGTTGGATCTTCAGGTCGTTCAGTTTGGCGAACTCGATGATCATGTTGTTCGCCTCGGGCCAGACACTGAACGGGTCGCGGTTGAAGAACTGCGAAGGCACCACTGGCACCTCGTATTCGTAGTAGTTCTGATCGAGGTCATTGCCCAACCGCACGAACACGGTGGCATCACCGTACTCGATCGGGAAGTTGGCGTCACGCGACTCGGCGTGGATGTACATGCGCAGCTTCTTGTAGCTGCGGATATCGAACTGCACATTGCGGAAGCCGGCACGCGCATCCCCATCGGGCAGGTTGCATACCCGCAACTGCAGCGATTGTTCGTTCAGGTTACGCAGGTTCGCACTGGCCACATCGATCTCCTGGTTGATGTTGGGCGGCAGCACATAGTTGATGGGCGTTCGGTTGCCGTTCTCCTCGATGTTCACCGCGGCGATCTCGAACAGTGTTGGGTCGGGGTCGCCAGGGATCACCTCGCCCGGGGTCTGCAAGGTCTGCAAGTACTTCCGCCATTCGCCGCGGACGAACTCGAAGCGTGCGAAGCGTAGCGTGGCCTCCTGCTGCCAGCCGTGCATGAACATCCGCAGGAACCGGATGCTGCGGAAATCCTGGATCCCATTGATCACATCGGTGGGTTGTTTCACCGGTACCTTGAACTGGTACCAGTACACTTGCTTGGGACCTTCGGGCGTATTGGCCGTGCCCAGGATCCGGTCGGTGATGAAACCCCGGCCCACGACCATGTCCGCAGGTTTCAATGGGATCTTGTATTGCCAATAGCTCTCGTTCTCTGAAAGGTTCTGGTCCTGGTTGATGTCTTCCGTGGTAGGCAGGGTGGTCTGTTGTGTGGGGTAATTCTCCTGCGCATCCTCGTCGGTGATGCTGTTGCCCTCCGGATCGTTGAACCGTTTGTAGCGCTCCAGCACGTCCAAACCGTCGGCATCATAATCAGAGCCGCGGAAGAAGTGGTAATCGTCGTTGGAGGGGTCCGTCTGCCACCGGTTGCGCGCGCCGGGGTTCAGGGTGTTCAGGTAATCCGCGAAGAAAACGGACTCGTCCCTTCCGGCGATCCCCGTTGCCGGGCTCGCGAGGCCATCCTGCCCGACATCCTGGAAGCGGTTGCTGTTGTTGTCCCCTTGGGCAATGGCGAAGGCGTTCACCACGCTCTGGGTGGTCGGCACGACACCCCAGACGGTCTCGTCCGTTTCTTGGGAGACATCATCTGGCGCATTGGGCAGACCGTTCTCAAAACTCTTGCGCCCATCACGCAGGATGTCCTCGCTGATGTTCCCCAGGTTGATATAGAGGTCACCACCAGTGCTGTTGACCGAGTTCACGTTCGTGGCCGGCTCCCCGGCACTGTTGCTCGCGTTGTAGAACGGATCCATCACCCAGAACTGGATCGTCTCGATGTTGCTGGCCTCGAAATCCGTTGTGGTGATGCGCCGCGTGATACCGGCCCAGTTGTTCTCCGGTGTGAAGAGATCACCCTGGTCCGTCAGGTCGGGGTTGTAGTTGTACGGACCGCGTTCCGACGGATAGTAGGTGAGGTCCAACACCGGGATGTTGGTCGGGGTGCCCGCAGCCAGCTGGCGGTTGGGGAACACTTCCTGCTCCAGGACCTCGCGCATCCGGTTGTCGGACCGGATGGATGTGCTGTTGCTGATGTTCGCGGGGGTCAGTTCGTTGTTGCGGAAGAACAGCGGATCGATCACGTACCACGACAATCGCGCGCGGCGGAAGCCCGCGCCCAGATCGTTCACCAGTTCGCCCTCGGGGAAAAGCGAGAACTGCCCCTGCGGAACGGCGGCGTGGAACCAGAGGCTTTGTGTACGCAGGTCGATCACGCTAACGCTGCCCTCGAAGTCGTCGATGTAGCTGGTGCCGGCATTCCCGATCGCGCGGCTGTGGCCGGGGATCAAGTACGCGGCCTCCAGGCTCGCGGTCACGTTGCTCTCCTGCTTTGTTGCATAGAACGGCAGTTTGTCCACCATGTCCGTGAGCCATTGCGACTTGCTCTGCCAGTTCGCATCCAGCCCGAGCATCGTGTTCCGGATCGGCTCCTCCCCCACGTTCACCTTCTGGGTCAACGGTCGTTCGTAGAGGTTCATCACCGTACCACCGATGATGAAATCCTTGTTGATCTTATAGTCGAACCGCGCCCCGGCCAGTGTCTTCGTCTGTATGCTGAAGAGCGAGTTGCTCTCCAATGCGATATTGATCGGCGTGCCGCTTTCCAGGATCCCCTGGTTCAGGATCCGCACACGGCCCAGGTTGTAGTCCACGGTGTAGTCCTGGTTCTCGATCAACTTCACACCACCCGCGGTAACGCTCACGGAACCCTGCGGGATGTTCACGGAGTTCAGCGAGATCACATCACTGCTCGCGGAACGATAACTGCCCTTCAAACGGAAACGGTTCAGCTCCGGGATGTTCTGCGCGGCGACCTTGGTGCTGTCGTACAACTGCTGGTAGACGATGGTGCGTTTGATCTCCGGGGGCACCCCGACAAGTTGGGCGTCCAGGTAACTGCCGAAGGGCTCCAGCACGGTGAAATACACACGCCCGCTCTGTGATTGGATCGTGCCACCGGTGGTGGCTGCATTGTCGATGAAGTCGAACCAACCATCCGGGTTCGGCGCATTGTTCGGATCCAGCCGGTCCATGCCCAACGACTGGATCAACGGGATCTGGTCCAGCGGCGCCAGGGGGATGTAGTTCACATCGACGCCTGTAACGGGGTTGTTGTAGATCAGGTCCAGGCGGAACTTGTCCTCGTTCACCTGGAAGGCGCCCAACGAGTACACGTTCTTCATCATCAGGTCCCAGAGCGGGATCCGTGGATTGGTGATCGTGGCCTTCAGCAGGCGCAGGACCAATGCCTCGGTGCCTTGCGGCTCCTGCGTTCCGGTGCCCCCTCCGGGATCGGTCCCGGTGAACACCCCGTCCTGGGCGAATTGGCCCACCTGGTAGGTGATGCCGTCGAGCGTGTATTGATAGGCCACGGCCAGCACCTCATCGTTGTTCAGCTGCTGGTTCAAGGTGATGAAACCGAGGCGCTGGTTCACGGTGTATTCGCTGGGTGTGAGCAAGCGCGCACTTTCCAGCTTTTCGAAGTGGCGCGAGGCCACAAGCCCGAGCTGCTGCAAGGCCTCACTGGAATTCTCGAACCCGGTGATGCCCGTGTTGGTACTTACTTGCTGGTACAAGGTGTTCGCGGCATTGTCGGCACGGTCGCCGGGCCCGTCCTGCACCAGCCCGGGCGGTAGGCCGGTGCTGATGTGTCCTGCCGCGATGGACGCTGCACTGGCATCCTCACCGAGGTCGGTGAAAGCGACGATGTTCCGCGTTTGCTGGAAGTCCTGCCGGGTGTTGGTCACCCACACCTCGATCCGCTGGATGAGGGCACCGCTGTTCACCGTGGGCAGCGTGCGCATGGCCGCATCGTACCGGTCCCTGAAGAAGTAGTTCAGGAAGTAGTGCTTGTTGGCTTCGTATTCGTCCGCCTTGATATCGAAGTTGGTGGTCTGTGCACCGCCCTGCGACTGTACGTTGCGGCGCTGGCCCTTCTCCTGGCTGAAGATCGCGGTGGCGGTCAACCGGCCGAAACGCAGTTCCGTTTTCAAACCGAAGAGGCTTTGGCTGCCCTGGATCAGCGTGCCGCGCAAGGGAAGGCTCACGTTCCCGGCCTCGATCTTCTGGATGATCTCGTCCTCGTACCCGGTGTAGTCCAACTTCACCTGGTTCTCGAAATCGAAGGTGGCCTGGGTGTTGTAGTTGGTGTTGATCTTCAGCTTCTCCCCGATATTCCCCACGAGGTTCAACTGGATCCGCTGGTCGAAGTTGAACGTGGTGATGCGCCGCTGGTTGATCGGGATCCGCGGGTTCTCCGTCTTGCTGATGTTGATGCCGAAGATGACCTCCGCCGAGCCCCGCGGCTTGATGTCGATGGTGTTCCCACCGAAGATCCGGTCGAACGCCTCACCGCGCACCTTGATCGCAGGGATCAACTCCTTCTGCGCGCTCTGGCTGTCCTCCTCCACGCGGTCCAGCCAGTAGTTCTCCATACTGCGCTGCATGTCGTAGTTCAGGTACTCGTCCAACGACAGGCTCATGGGCGGCCGGTAGTCGAAGGAGCCGCCCACGGAACTCTGCATGATATACTGACCGGTGACCGGGTCGTAGATCACTTCGTTCCGGATGTTATCGGGATCGGCGAGGTTGATGTTCCCGGTGGACGGTGCGCCCGGTGTAAGCGGATCGGTGAGCGGGAACTGGAGCTGCACCTCCGGCGAATCCACCTGCATCACCAGGGCCGTGTACAGCAAAGCCCGCCCTTTCACATCATCCGCCGCCCCGGCCATCACCGCAAGCAGGACGATCCTGCCCAGCATGCCCCAAAGGCGTTTCGGAATGAGGTACGAGGTCATTGAGGTTGTCGGACGGTCAGAGGTTCTTCAGGGTCAACTTGATCAATTCCTCCACCGATGGCGGTTCGCTCGACCGATCCTGGAGCACGGTGTTCAAGGCGCGTTCGGCCTTCATGCGATCCACCCCCAGGGAGATCAACGCCGATAACGCCTCGGTCTTGAGGGTATTGCCCGGGGACATCACGACCCCGCCGCTGGGCAATGGCACACCGGACAGTTTGCCCTGCAGGTCGGCAATGATCCGCTGTGCCAGTTTGGGACCGATCCCCTTCACGCCTTTCAACATGGACTCATCGCCTGTCAGGATCGCAGTGTGGATCTCCTGTGCCGTGCGAACGCCCATGATCCCCATGCCGATGGTGGCGCTCACGCCCTGCACCTCGATCAACCGGCGGAACAACTGCCTGTCGTCCCGGTGCAGGAAACCGAACAGGCGATGATCACTGCTTCCCGAACGCACATCCACGGTGACTGCATAATGCACGTGCAACCGCACCCTGCCTTGCCGGGGAAGCTGCGCCAGTGTGGAGGCCGGGGCATGTACCAGATAGCCCACACCGTGGCAATCGACCGTCACATGGTCCTGCGCAACATCCAATACTTCACCGTTCAGGCTATCGATCATCCTGTCCCCTTCACGTCGGGCTTGTGTACTAAAAAGGGGGGTAACGTCGTGCTATGCGCAGCGGGTATGGTCCAACGAAGAGGCGCGAAAATAACGGAAGCTACCGTTCCTGAAGCCATCCTTTTGATGGGTTACTTTGAGTGCGGCGGACGAGGCCCATGCTCCCCGAACTGCGAACCGGAATGGAACGACAACGCATCGTGGTATTTACCGGGGCCGGGATCAGCGCGGAAAGCGGCCTGCGCACCTTCCGCGACAGCGATGGGTTGTGGGAAGAGTACCGCTTGGAGGATGTGGCCACACCGGAGGCATGGCACCGGGATCCCGCTACCGTCCTGCATTTCTATGACCTCCGCCGGGCCCAGGTGATCCAGGCCGTTCCCAACCTGGCGCACAGGGCCATTGCAACACTGGAACGGTGCTTCCATGTCGATGTGATCACACAGAATATCGACGACCTCCATGAGCGGGCCGGGAGCAGCCGTGTGCTCCATCTGCATGGGGAGGTGCTGAAGGCGCGTAGCACCGTCGACCCCTCATTGGTCACACGGATCAACGGACCATCCCTGGCCTTGGGAGCACTATGCCCACTGGGATCCCAACTCCGACCGCACATCGTTTGGTTCGGGGAAGAGGTGCCCTTGTTGCCCGAGGCCGCAGAACTGGTCAGCCGGGCGGACCGCCTATTGGTGGTAGGGACCTCATTGGCCGTTTATCCGGCGGCCGGCCTGGTCCACTATGCCCGGCAGGGCTGTCCCATCGTGCTTGTGGACCCCGGCGAAGTGGAGATCCGCCGGCACGGAGTGACCCATATCAAGACGAAAGCCAGCGAAGGAGTACCCTCGCTGGCTTTGGATTGGATGAATGAACGGGACTAGCGGGATATGACCACCCGGCGGGTGGCGACCATGCGGCCGTTGCGAACGATGTTGGCGAAATAGACGCCGTTGTGCAGATCAGCACTCGCGATCGTTACACGCCCTTGTGTGCTGGCAAGGGCCTGGTGACGTACCTTCTCACCAAGGACATTGTAGAGGGTGATCTCGGATCCCTGCCCTAGATCGGCCAAGGTGTAATTCAACACTATCTCGTTCCCGGCAGAGGGGTTCGGTGTGGCGTTCAACTCAGCATTAAGACCGGCTTTCTCCGATATCCCCACGGCACCACCAAAGTCGATGTCCACCCAGCTGCTGTCAGGGGCATCGGGTACGTTGTTGTCATACCACACGTAGCGGAAACGGGCCGTACCGGACATGCCCGTCGGTTCGTAGTAGGCATGGAAACCATCGAAGGGCTGGCCCTGCGATAGCGTTTCAGGATGCGGGGACTCCCAAACAGGATGGGTGCCCGAACTGGATGCGGAATAGCAAACACCCCAGCAGAACATATTGCGCGATCCTTCCACCGGCCAGACCTCGTAACGCCGGATCATGACGTCGCGGTCCTCCGTTCCGACCACAAGGGTGGTCAAGCTGACCGTATCGCGTATCTCCTCCGGCGTGGTCGATACGAAGATCACAGTTCCGTTGACCACGTTCCCATCCTCATCGGTCAAGGTCACCAGACCTTGGGCTGAGGCGTTGGTAAAGGCGGAAAGGACAGCGAAGGGGAAAATGTAGCGTAATGCCATAGTTCAGGTACTTGGACGTTACTGGTTATTCGGGGTTGGACAAAGGTAGATCCCAACTTCAGTAGGTCCGTCCCTCGAATGTGTTGTTCGACTTGCCCAATAAGGGATGATAGGATCCCAATCCTGTCGACAAGCCGCTGTAAGCCGTGTCGTACATGCCTCTACTTTCGACACCCGCAATGGACAACAACGGCCTGCGGTCGCTCACAGAACACCAAACACACCTGCTCCCCGCATGAAAAAGAACTTACTCCTATCCTCTGCGTTGGCACTGGCTACGGCCGCGAACGCACAAATGCCGGACTACCGGATCTGTCCCAACTGGACCGGGACCGACCTGGACGGCCAATCCCATACGCTGTACGACTATCTGGACTAAGGATACACCGTATTCATCGATGTGAGTGCCACGTGGTGCGGTCCGTGCTGGAGTTATCATGAGACCCATGCACTGCGCACCTTGTACGATACCCACGGACCGGGTACTGCGGACAACAAGGCCATGGTGTTCTTCATCGAGGGCGATCCTCAAACGACCCTGGCCAACCTGAACGGCTCCGGAGCCAACACCCAAGGTGACTGGGTGGAGGGGACGACCTATCCCATCATTGATGATGGCGATATCGCCGACCTATTGGAGATCGGTTATTTCCCAACGGTCTACCGCGTTTGCCCCAACCGCATGATCACCGAAGTGGGGCCGTTGAGTTCCAGCGCGCTCTGGACCTCGTGCCAGGGGTGCAACCAATACCTGGCTGATTCGCCAACGGATGGTTCCGTTCTGCCCAACGTCAACAGCCCGGTGATCTGCTTGGGAACCCCCGTGGACTTGAGCATCCGCCTGCAGAATACGGGAACGACCCCGTTGACCAGCGGAACCATCGAGGCTAAGCGCGGTACAGAAGTGCTCGGAACAGCGAACTGGACCGGGAACCTGGGTACCTACGAACTGGAGACCGTCACCATCACCACCTTCACACCGACGACCGCCAGCAACAACATCACGTACACGCTCCTGGCCACCGACGATGTGGCGAGTAACAACGCCGTGAATGGGTCTATCACAGGGGACAATTCGATCATGCCTGAGATCGAGGTCCAACTGGAACTGAAGACGGACAACTACCCCAACGAAACCACTTGGAAGTTGTTCGACGAGGCCGGAGATATCGTTGCACAGGACCCTACGACCCCATACACCGCTGCTACCGTGTACACCTACGACTGGACACTCAACGATAACGAATGCTATCGTTTCGAGATCTACGACGCCGTCGGTGATGGTATCTGCTGCGATTACGGAACGGGCTACTTCCGCTTGAAAGCGAACGGTGTGAACATCCTTACCGGTGGGGCGTTCGATGACATCGACGTCGAACCGTTCAAGACCTCTGTTGCCGCATCCGTCGAGGAGAACGTGTTGGAGAACGGTCTGTCCATCTTCCCCAATCCGACGAACGGCATCCTGAACGTGAACCTTGATCTGCCCGGTGCGGCCGTGGTGAACATTTCCGTGATGAACATGCTGGGCGAAGTGGTGTACCAGAACTCCAGGAGCTTCGGAGCTGGTGCTCAACAGGCCGCTTTGGACCTGAGCGATATCGCCGAAGGCAGCTACTTCATGACCGTGCTGGCGGACGGCATGACGGCCACACGTAAAGTGACTATCACCCACTAAGTCAGGTCCCTCACTTGACTGTCTATCGGAAGGTCAGCGATCCGGCACGCGAGTTGCCAGCGGTCGCTGACCTTTCGTTTGACACCCTAAAAACCTACCCATGAGAAGCATTTTCGTCATCGCTCTCGGCCTCGCCGCACTTCCTTCCCTTGCCCAGACCGCTGCACAGATGCCGAGTGCGATCGTGCAAACGCTGGACGGCAAGAAGTTCGATACCAAGACCCTGAGCAACAACGGGAACCCTATCATCGTGAACTTCTGGGCCACCTGGTGCGCGCCCTGCAAACGGGAACTCGCCACCATCGCGGACAAGTATGCGCAATGGCAGGAAGAGACCGGTGTGAAACTCGTCGCCGTTTCGATCGATGACGCCCGTAGCACGGCCCGTGTGGCTCCCTATGTGAACGGCCAGGATTGGGACTATGAGGTGCTGTTGGATCCCAATGGCGACCTGAAGCGGGCCCTGAACGTGAACAACGTTCCGCACACCTTCCTGCTCAACGGGAAAGGAGAGATCGTCTATCAGCACAACAACTACGAGCCTGGCGATGAGAACGAACTTTACGCCAAGGTGAAGGAACTCGTGGGCAAGAAGTGACATTTGCACGGATGAGCCGAACGACCGTGTTGCGTGGTGCCACGTGCGCCCTGTTCTTGAGTGCTTTGGGGAACGCCTACGCCCAAGAGGGTGGGCAACTCCATGGCAACTTCAGCACGGATGCACAGTACTACAACGTGGATTCGACCATCGGAGCGGTGGTACCACCGCAACGCTTGGCAGCCAATGCCTGGGCCAACCTGATCTATACCTACGGGAACTTTGAAGCCGGCGGCCGTTTCGAGAGCTACGAACCCGCATTAGCCGGCTACCCGGCAGGTGTCCAGTACAACGGCTCCGGTGTCGGCTACCGCTACATCAAATTCAAGGTGAGCGACCTGGAGGTGACCGCGGGGAATTTCTTCGAGCAATTCGGCCAGGGTATGGTGTTCCGCAGCTACGAGGAGCGCTACCTCGGTGTGGACAATGCCATGGACGGGATCCGGCTCAAGTACAAAGCGCACCCCGGCATTTACCTGAAGGGTTTCATCGGACGGCAACGTTTCGGGTTCGACAACGGCCTGACGAAAGGGGTGGGTATCGTGCGCGGTGCCGATGCCGAGGTAAGTCTGAGCGAACTGCTGGACAGCAGCTGGACCAGCGCGAACAACCTGATCATCGGGGCCAGCTTCGTGAGCAAGTACCAGGAAGATCGGGACCCCGCCTTGGAACTACCGGAGAACGTGGGTGCTTGGGCCGTCCGAGCCAACTACACCACGCCCCGTTGGAACCTCTACACGGAGTATGCCTACAAGATCAACGATCCCAATGGCCGCAACGACTTCATCTATAAGAATGGACAGGCCCTACTGGCGAATGCGACCTATTCGGTGAAAGGCCTGGGGGTCAGTGTCGGGGCGCACACCTACGACAACATGTTCTACCAGAGCGACAGGGCTTCGCCCACCCCGTTCGACCTGAACATCAATTTCCTCCCGCCGCTGGCCAAGCAGCACACCTACAACCTGCCGGCCACCCTCTACCCCTACGCCACACAACCGAATGGGGAGGTCGCGGCACAGGGCGAGATCTTCTACAAGTGGAAGAAGGGCACCAAACTCGGTGGGAAATACGGGACCAAGATCGCCCTGAACTATTCCAACGCTTACTCCCTGGACTCAACGGACCTGGGCGCAGCGGATGACACCACCCGGCGGTATGGATATTCCACCAACTTCTTCCGTCCCGGGGACCGGATGTACTTCCAGGACATCAACATCGAGGTTCGGAAACGATTGAGCACCACTTGGGAACTGGCCTTCACCTACCTGAACCTTGTCTATGACATCGACGTTATCCAGGGGAAAGCCGGGAAGCCCGTGGTCCATGCGGATATTTTCATCCTGGAAGGCCTTCACAACTTCACCGACAAGAACTCGGTGCGGTTCGAGCTTCAGCACCTGCGCACCGAACAGGACCACGGCAACTGGGCCACCGCGTTGGCCGAGTTCACCTTCAGCCCGCATTGGTTCGTGGCCGTGATGGACCAGTTCAACTATGTGACCTTCGACGATACCTTCCTACAGGACGGCAAGACCGAAGTGACCCCGGAGCGCTTGCACTACCCCATCGGCTCGGTCGGATACATCCGCAACGGTACCCGGTTCCAGATGAACTACGGAAGGCAGCGGGCCGGGATCTTCTGCGTCGGCGGCGTTTGCCGCACGGTGCCGGCCTCGAACGGGTTGAGCCTTTCGATCACTACGACCTTCTAGCCATGACCGTCCGTCGTTCCACAGCACTCCCCCTCCTCCTCGTGATCGCCTTGGTGTCCGGTTGTGACTATGTGAGCTCGCCCATCGTGGACGGTGGCGGCGATCCGATCACCGGCGAGGGGGTCACACGCAAGGTGTTGTTGGAGGATTTCACCGGGCACCGTTGCAACAATTGCCCTGGGGCTGCGGCGATCGGTCTCCAGCTTCAGGACCTCTATGGCGAGGACCTCATCATGGTCGGGATACACATGACCAGCACCTTCGCCGCACCCGTTTCGCCCCCGAACGCCGATGGCAGTTACTCCACGGATTTCCGGACCGAGGCCGGGGATGCTTATGAGTCCGCCTTGGACGTCGCTTTCCTGCCCAACGGCGCAGTGAGCCGAAGGGTCTATAACAACAGCCTGCTGCAAGGAGAAGCCGCTTGGGGGAGCGCCGTGGCGGACATTATCGGCGAACCGGCCGACATGGACATCTGGTTCAGCGAACTGACCTACAATAGCGCGGCGAACACCGTTTCGGCCGAGGTGAAAGTGGCGGTCCTGAACCCGGTGGACGGGGACCACAACCTGACCATCTACCTGATCGAGGACCATGTGGTGGACTGGCAGTACGACAGCGACCCTTCCCTCCCCGACCCCGATGTGCAGGACTATGATCATCGCCATGTCCTGCGCACCACGGTGAATGGGACCTGGGGCGTACCGTTGATCACAGGAAGCGCCGCTGCCGGGGATACCCTCACCCTCACGTATGCGGATTTCCCGGTCAACGCCGCTTGGGACCCGGCCCATTGTGCCTTGGTGGCCTATGCGTACAATACCGCCAGCTACGAGGTCATGCAGGCCGAGGAACGCACCTTCCAGCCCTGACAACAACTTTTTGCGCGAACCAGCGATACCGATCCCGGGAACGTGCCGTTATCGTTGTCCACTCGTGTGTTCAGCGGTGGAAAACCCTTCGACGAATATTTCCCATTTCGCTTCCAGGGTGTATTATCTTCAACCTCGCTAAAGCCGAACCGTGATGATGGACCAAGGCAGGAAGATGATGGAGTTCAGTAAGCAAGTTCTCCAAAAGGTCAGTTTCGACCAACGGCTGTTCAAGAAGGAACTCATCAAGGCCCGACGTTGGGTGGGCCAACACGATCAATTGGTTCTGAAGGCCTGGTGTCTTGCGACCTTTGGGCACATGTACCGCGACTTGATCATGGACGTGTTCCAAACGACCATGCGGAGTTAGGCCTCCCGGCCCTTCAGGTGGCCTCGTCCCGGACCTCTCCCAAGGAGAACAGGGAACCGCCCTCTATTCAACACCGGTATCCAGGAAACGCAGGTTGCGCTTTAGCCCTTCGTACTTCGTGCGCTTCACTGCGCTGTTGTGGAAGAGTTTCTCGAAGACCACCTCGGTCATGCCGTGCCAATCGTCCTTTGACAGGGCCATGAGTTCAGGTTTCGGCCCGAATTCCGGCTCTTGGTGCGGTGTACTGAACCGGTTCCAAGGACATACCTGTTGGCAGATATCGCAACCAAAGGCCCAGTTGTTGAACCGCCCTGACATACCCTCCGGTATGGCGCTCTTCAACTCGATGGTGAAGTAGCTGATGCACTTGCTGCCATCCACACCGTACGGCGTGATGGCATCGGTGGGGCACGCGTCGATGCATCGCCGGCAGGTACCGCAGTGGTCCGTGGCAGGGGGGTCCGGTTCCAGCTCAAGATCGATGATGATCTCGCACAGGAAGAAGTAGGAACCTGCTCCCTGCCGGATAACGTTGGTGTGTTTGCCGACCCAACCAATTCCGCTGCGTTGCGCCCATGCCTTCTCCAATACCGGACCGCTGTCCACGAAAGCCCGCATCGCCAGATCACCGAACTGTTCCGTGATGAAGACCATCAACGGTTCCATTCGTCGCCTCACCACTTTATGATAATCGCGGCCGTAGGCATACGTGCTCAATTTCGGTGCCTCGGGATCCTCCTGCTTCGGCGGGGTGTAATAGTTGTAGGCCAGGCTGATCACGCTCTTCGCCCCGTCGACCAACCTGCGCGGGTCGAGCCGCAGGTCGAAGTGGTTCGCCATGTAACCCATATCACCGTGCTTCCCGGCTTTCAACCAGCGCTCCAAGCGCGGAGCTTCTTCTGCAAGGAATTCCGCACGGGCTATACCGCAGGCAAGGAACCCCAGCTCACGGGCCTTCGCCTTGATCCGTTCGGAATTCTCGCGAGGGGAGAGCATCGTCGCTCCACTTATGGCTTCACGATCAAGGTGCTGGGAACGTTGGCCAGCCATACGCTCCTGCTTTCCGCCAATCGTGTCCAACTCGCGTAGCCGATCAACAGGAAGGCATGCCGGTCCAACAGGGTCTTGTCCATCACACGACGGTCCAGGATCACCAACCGATCAGGTGCAAGGTTGGACAAGCGTGCAGCTTCCGCCTGGAAGGACGGCTCGCGAGCGGTGAGCCCGGCGACATCCAGCACGGTGACCTTCGCTTCCACGTTGCGCATGAAACGCTCGGCGTAATTGAACAGGAAGAGATCGCCCGGAGCGAAAATGGGGAGCAGGATCTCCTTCGCCGTCGTGAATCCCTTGTCCAGGAATATACCGACGCTGCACTGCGACCCTTCGATGAACTGACGCACGCGCTCATCCAATTGATCGTCCGCTGGAAGCAACGACGTTTGCCCGGTGAGCGATCCGATCAGCTTGCTGGGATCCAACGCCCGTGAAGTGAAGCCCAGCAGATCGCCCAATAACGTCCCGCGCAACAGCGGCTTGCCCGAGCCCACCAGCATGAGGTCGTAACCACCACTGTTGGCCACCTGCACAATGTCGCGTGAGATGTCGCTGCTGACCTTGTACACGGTCTCCAACGGAAGTCCCAATCGCTTGGCTTCCTCCTTCACCGGCTCGAAGCTCTCGCGTTCCACATCGGCACGTTCGATCGGGTTGAGGTCCTCGCTCGTGGAGAGGTGCAAGGCCGTCACGTTCAATACCCCTTGGTCCCTCCGTGCCAATTGACCGGCCAAGCGCAACAATTTGCTCCCGCTCTGCGGCTGGCCGAAAGAGACGAGCACACGCCAACCCGGGGTGAGCACGCGCGGCTCGTCCACTTCTGTCCCTTCCTCCGAACGGAACACGCGGGCGATCAGGTCCAACGCAGGTCCCGTCATAAAGGTGGTGAGCAAGGCCATCAACACCATCATCACGAAGATCTTCGGGCTGAGCACGCCGAGATCATAGCCGATGTTGAGCACGATCAGTTCCATCAGCCCCCGTGTATTCATCAAGGCGCCGATGGAGAGACTGTCCTTCCAACTATTCCCGGTGAAGCGCGCCGCAAGTGCGCTGCCGCCGAATTTGCCCAATACGGCAACGCCCACCACCGCACCACAGACCAACCAAAGATCCACGCTATCCAGCAGACCGATGCGGGTGCGAAGGCCGGTGAACACGAAGAACAGCGGCAGCAGCAGCACCAGGCTGATATCCTCCATCTTGTTGATCAAGACCTTGCGGAAATTGAGCGCAGGCGGCATGATAGCCCCGGCCAGGAACGCTCCGAAAAGCGCGTGGATGCCGATCATCTCCGTGAGGTAGGCCGATCCGAACAGGACGAGGAAAAGCAGCGCCACGATCGGCCGGCTGATGGTCTCGCGGTCCTTGTGGATGTCACCCAAACGCACCAGGAAAGGCCGCACCACGCGGATCATCAAGAGCACATAGGCCAACGACGCACCGATGGTGAACAACGCGCTTGCCGCTGAGCCCGCTTTCACGATGGCAATAACGGCGGCGAGGATGCACCAGGCCGTGACATCATCGGCTGCAGCGCAGGCGATGGCGACCGTTCCGATGCGCGTTCCCGAAAGGCCGCGCTCCTGGATGATGCGTGCCAGCACAGGAAATGCAGTGATGCTCATGGCGATCCCCATGAACAGTGCAAAAGAGCTGAAGGAGATCGTGGGCGGCGCGAAATCGAGGTAGAGGAAATACGCCAGACCTACGCCGAGCGCGTACGGTATAACGATGCTCGCATGGCTGATCACGACCGCATCCTGCGCCCGCTTGCTGAGCACCTTCAGATCCAGTTCCATGCCCACAACGAACATGAAGAGCATCAAGCCGATCTGGCTCATGAACTGCAGGTTCACCAGCGATCCCTCGGGAAACAGGAAATGGAAAACGTCCGGGAACCAATAGCCGACGACCGAGGGCCCCAGCACGATGCCCGCCACGATCTCGCCCAGGACCGACGGCTGCCCCAGTTTATTGAAGAGATAGGCGAAGGAACGGGCAGCGGCAATGATGGCCAGTACCTGTATGATCAGCACCGCCAACGGGTGGTGCATGTTGCTGTCGAGCGTGTGCAGGAAAGCATCCACCGCCGTAGCCCCCGGGGTTTGCGTTTCCGCGACCGGCAGCAGATCGACCACGCCAGGTCGCAAGGCCTCGCCCTTGACCATGATCCCGTAGATCGCGGCACCGAAGACCGCGATGGTCACCAAATAGAACAGGACGCTGCGCTTCGCCTGCGACATGGCGCGAAGCTAGGGGGAGATGCGGGTCTTCGAGTAGTGACCCTATTCGAACAGACTTCCCGGCTTCACGCTCTGCACTTTCCCCAAGTGGCGGTAAGCACGCTCCGTAGCCAGTCGGCCACGCGGGGTGCGTTGCAGGTAACCTTCCATGATCAGGAAGGGCTCGTACACCTCTTCGATGGTACCCGCCTCCTCGCCCACTGCGGTGGCCACGGTGTTCAAACCCACGGGCCCACCGTTGAACTTATCGATGATGGCCCCGAGGATCCGGTTGTCCATTTCGTCGAGGCCGTGTGCATCCACATTCAAGGCCCTTAACGCATGTTGTGCGATGGCCAAGTCGATGGTACCATCACCTTGGATCTGCGCGAAATCGCGGACGCGACGCAACAAGGCGTTGGCAATGCGTGGTGTTCCCCGGCTCCTGCGCGAGATCTCGTGCGCGGCCTCTTCAACGATCGGAACATCCAACAAGCCGGCACTGCGCTTGATGATCCCTTTAAGCGTGATCGCATCGTAGTAGTCCAACCGGCTGTTGATGCCGAAACGGGCACGCAACGGAGCGGTGAGCAAGCCGCTGCGGGTGGTCGCGCCGACGAGCGTGAACGGATTCAATGCGATCTGGACCGTGCGCGCGTTCGGTCCGGCATCGATCACGAGGTCGATGCGGTAATCCTCCATCGCGCTGTACAGGTACTCCTCGATCACCGGCGTAAGTCGATGGATCTCATCGATGAAGAGGACGTCGTGCGGCTCCAAGTTGGTGAGCAGACCAGCGAGATCCGCCGGCTTGTCCAGGACGGGTCCACTGGTGACGCGGAAGCCGACACCCATCTCCTGGGCGATGATGTTCGCCAAGGTGGTCTTGCCCAATCCGGGAGGGCCATGCAGCAGGACATGATCCAGGGCCTCACCACGCTGTTTGGCTGCTTGCACGAAGACCTTCAGGTTGTCCGTCACGGCCTTCTGGCCGGCGAACTCACCGAACTGTTTGGGACGCAGGGTCTGTTCCAATTCCTTGTCGGATGCGGAGCGCTGCTCGTTGCGGGGATCGAAGACCTCTGCCATGGGATGCCCCGAAATTACTCCACGCTTTCCTGCCAGTCCCGGTACGCATCACCGAAGAAGATCCGCACCCCGATGATGTAGACCGGGGCGTTCAGTCGCTCATCCAAGCTGGCATTGGTGAAGACCAGTCGATAGCCGAGGCCTCCACCCACCGCGAAGTATTCCAGGAACCGGTACTGTACCACCATGGCCGGTTCGTAGAGGAAGACGAATGCACTCTTCAGTTTCTGCCGCCTGCCTTCAAGATCATCGTACACAACCGAGCCGCCGCCGATGCCTATTTGTACGGGGATGCTCACTTCCCACGGTCCGCGGCGGTAGAAGGTGTAAGCAAAGAAGGGCGTCACGTATCCCAGTCGCATGCGCGTGGTCACCGTACGGGTGGCTCCTCCCTCCTGCACTTGTTCCTCACGTTCCACAGGTGTGCCCAAGAAACTGTACCCGATCCCATAGCGTACGCGTCCAGCGTGCTCCAATCCCACCTTCACCCCCAGCAAACGAACGTTCTGGTTGCTGATGAAACTCCCGCGCGAATCGAGGCTGAAGGTGGGTTTCGGCGGCTCCTGGGTGAACAGGGCGATGCTGTCCAACAGCTGCGCGTTCGCGTTCGTGAGCGGCCAGAACAACAGGATCAACGCTATAGAGCGCATGGAAAAGAAGATGTCCGCATCAAAGATGCGAACAGAACAACCGGGTCATGGGTCCCTTTGACCCCATGAAAACAACAACAACGATCACATTGACCTTGCTTGGATCCTGTCAAGTTCAAGCCGTCCACCTCACTCGATCCGGTCCATGGTGCACATGGTCACGTCGGACAGGAGCAAGTAACGCGGCACCTACGCACGACCTTCATTGCCATAACGGACAAGGCCCTCGTTCGAGGGCCTTGTCCTTGCGTTCGATCTTCTCTAGTGTTCCTCCTCGTCGTGTTCCAACGGGGTGATCTGGCTGACCCAATCCTCGGCCTTGCCCGGTTTGCTGTAATCGTACGGCCAGCGATACACCGTAGGCAATGGACCGGGCCAGTTGCCGTGCATGTGCTCCACCGGTGTGGTCCACTCCAAGGTGTTCGACCGCCAAGGGTTCTGCACTGCTTTCGGACCGCGGTAGATGCTGTAGAAGAAGTTGTACGTGAAGATCACCTGGGCCAGGGCGCCGATGATGGCGAAGATGGTCACCAGGATGTTCAGGTCCACGACACCATCGAACATGGGGAACTCGCTATAGCTGTAGTAGCGGCGCGGAGCACCGGCCAGGCCGATGAAGTGCATGGGGAAGAACACGCCGAAGGCACAGATGAACGTCACCCAGAAGTGCGCGTAGCCCAGGCGCGTATTCATCATCTTGCCGTACATCTTCGGGAACCAGTGGTAAATACCCGCGAACATCCCGAAGATGGCGCTCATACCCATTACGATGTGGAAGTGGGCGACAACGAAGTAGGTATCGTGCACATTGATATCAAGCGCGCTATCGGCCAGGATGATCCCGGTGAGACCACCCGCGATGAAGGTCGCGACCAAGCCGATGCTGAACAACATGGCCGGTGTGAGCACGATGTTACCACGCCAAAGGGTGGTGATGTAGTTGAACACCTTCACCGCCGAGGGGATCGCGATCAACAGTGTGGTGAACACGAAGACACTACCCAGGAACGGGTTCATCCCGGTGATGAACATGTGGTGACCCCACACGATGAAGCTCAGGAAGCCGATCGCGAGGATTGAACCGATCATCGCGCGATAGCCGAAGATGGGTTTGCGCGCATTGGTGGAGATGATCTCAGAGGTGATACCCAGTGCCGGCAACAACACGATATATACCTCCGGATGCCCCAGGAACCAGAACAAGTGCTGGAAAAGAACGGGACTGCCGCCCATATGGTCCAGTGATTCGCCAGCGATGTGGATGTCGCTGAGATAGAAGCTGGTCCCCATGGAACGATCCAGCAGCAGCAGCAACGAAGCGCTGAGCAACACCGGGAACGAGAGGATGCCCAACACGGCGGTGAGGAAGATCGCCCAGATGGTCAGCGGCATGCGGGTCATCTTCATGCCCTTGGTCCGCAGGTTGAGGATGGTGACCACGTAGTTGAGGCCGCCCATCAACGAACTCGCGATGAAGAGCACCATGCTCACGAGCCACAAGGTCATTCCCGTGCCAGAGCCGGGGATCGATTTTGGCAATGCGCTCAGGGGCGGATACACGGTCCAGCCTGCCGAAGCAGGACCACCTTCCACGAAGAGCGATGCCAGCATGGTCACGCTGCTGAGGAAGAAGAACCAGTACGATAGCATGTTGATGAAGCCCGAGGCCATATCCCTGGCGCCGAGCTGCAAGGGGATCAGCATGTTCGCGAACGTCCCGGACAGGCCTCCCGTCAGCACGAAGAACACCATGATCGTGCCGTGGATAGTGACCAGTGCCAGATACATGTTCGGGTCCAGGATGCCGCCCGGTGCCCACTTTTCCCCGAGGAAGAAATTCGTGAAGGCAAAGCCCTCCCCTGGCCAAGCCAGTTGCAGGCGGAAGATCAAGGACATGATCACCGCCACCCAGGCCATGAAGATCGCGGTGACCAGGAACTGCTTCCCGATCATCTTATGGTCCTGCGAGAAGATGTACTTCGAGATGAAGCTCTCCTCGTGGTGGTGCGCCTCGTGCCCGTGGCCGGCGGCGTGTGCTGTGTGCGTGGCACCCATGGTCGTCAGTTCCTATCGGTTCAGTTCGTCGTGTGGGCCTGGGCTACGACGGCAGGTGCGACCTGGGTCGTATCCGCCGGAGATGCAGCAGGCGCAGCAGGGGTCGGGGGCGCCTGGAAGGGTTTTTCCATCGCCTTGGTCATCCATGCTTCGTGCGACTTCGCGTCGGTGACCACCAACGGCATCTGCATGTTGTAGTGCGAGGCACCACAGATCTTGTTGCAAAGCAGGATGAAATCGAAGGCGTCGTTCTTCGTGATCATACGCATGCTGTCCGTGGTGATCGTCGGCACCATCTTGATGGTCGTGGTCATACCCGGCACCGCGTTCATCTGGGAGCGCAGGTGAGGCAGGTAGACGCTATGGATCACGTCCTGGCTGCGTATCAACAACTTCACCTCCTGACGCACGGGGAGATGGAACTCCTTGATCACGATGTCGTCCGCTCCGTGCAGGTAAGCGCTGGCCTGTCCCTTCTCAGCGATGTCCTGTTCCATCAAGGTGCGCAGGTTGATGATGCGGGTGGCGTTGCGGCGCATGCGTCCCACGGACTCCGTGAGTTCATCCGCCTTGCTCGGGGCCAGGATGCCATGTTCCAACAAGCTGTCGGTCCGATGGATCTCCGCATCCAGTTCGGCGAGGCGTGTGCTGATGCTCTCCTGCGTGACGATGCCAAGAGGGTTCGTGCCGTTGATCAGGCGGAAGTCCGTAGCACCCAGCCCACCGTCGGCGCCAGGGTAACGGGCCGTCCAATCGAACTGACGGGCGTACAATTCCACCACGGCGGCATCCGGCGAGGCCGGGCTGGTCATCTTTGCCCAGCTCTGAAGCCCGTAAATGATGATCACCGCCAGCACCGCGGCTGGAGCGATCGTCCAGGCAAGCTCCAATTTGTTGTTGTGCGGTTGCCAGAAAGCGCGCTTGTTCTTGTCGTGAAGGTATTTCCCGGCGAACCAGAACAGCAGGATGTTCGTGATGACGAATACGATGATCAGGATCCACCAGTTGAAATCCAACAACCAGTCGGTCTCGACCCCGTGCTCGCTGGCCGCAACGGGGAGCAACTTGTCCTTGTAGGCCAACACCAGCCACAGGAAGAAGGCGAAATACACCGGTACGAACAGCCACAGCATGCGGCCATTGAAGCGGTTGTCGCCGTCCGAGATCTCCTCCTCCCGTTTGCCCCGAAGGCGCGATGTGAGTTCGTAGACGCGGGCAAGCTGGGCCACCGCGAGGATGCCCAGCAGCACCACGATCAGGATCAACAACTTCGTCATCGTTCGCTCGGTATATCAACCCTTGAAAGGGCGGTCTTGTTCTAGGTTCCGGTGCCGTACCTGCTCGAAGCGCAGCGTCAACCTACGCACCTGCACCAACCGGATGGTGGTCCAAACGCCAACGGTGGCGATCGAGAGAAGGAGTAGGGCTTCCATGTGTATCAGATCTGGTGATGTACGCTTTCCTCCAGGTACGGGTGGTTCACCACGGTGAGCGGCGCCTTGGTCAAAGCGTTCAGCACGGTGTAGAGGAAGAGCCCGAGGAACATCAGGAACATCCCGATCTCCAACAGTCCGATACCATGGAAGTCATGGCCGACGCTTCCGGGCATCACCATCATGTTCACATCCAGCCAGTGGCCGATGAAGATCACCGTGCCCACGCCGATCAAGAAACGTGGGTTGCGCTTGGCGTCGCGGCTCATGAGCAACACCATGGGGACGGCGAAGTTGATGAAGAACACGGACCACAACAGGACGGGATGCTCGTTGATCCGCTGCTGGAAATAGGTGATCTCCTCGGGGATGTTGCTGTACCAGATCAACATGAACTGGCTGAAGTAGAGGTAGCTCCACAAAAAGCTCACGGCGAACACCCACTTGCCCATGTCCTGGATATGGCTGTTGTTCACCTGTGGCAGGTATCCTTTGCGCTTCAGGTAGAGCACCAGGATCACAGCGGTGATCATCGCGCTTACCCACATGCCGGCGAAGGTGTACCAGCCGAAGAGGGTGCTGAACCAATGTGTGTCGATGCTCATGATCCAGTCCCACGCCAGCGTGCTGCTGAACACGGCGAAGAACACGAGGAACAATGCGCTGCGACGGTAGTTCAGGAGCACCCGCTTCACCAGGCTTTCACCGGTCTCCGTGTCCATCTGCAGACTCTGTTTGCGGAACCAGCGTGCGAAGCCGATGAAGACCCCGAGATACAGCAGCGTGCGCAACCAGAAGAACGGCTGGTTCAAGTAGGCCTTCTTGTTCGCGATCAGGGCATCGTAGTTCGGATTGGCGACAGCGCCCTGAACGGCTTCGTCCACGTACTCCGCCTCATGCCCCTCACCAACCATGTACTCGTGGTAGAGGGTGTGGTCCATCCAGTGGTAGAGGTGGTGCATGTGCAGGCTGCCTGCGGCCATGATCACCACGATCACCACCGCACCGATCGGGAGGTAGCTGTATATGCCTTCGTAAACGCGTTTCAGCAGGACGGTCCAGGCCGTTTCGGTGGCGTTCTGCAGCGCGAAGAAGAACAGGGCACCCAGGGAGATGCCGAAGAAGAAGAAGCCATTGACGAGCAGGCTGGCCCACGAGTGCTGGTGGTGATCGCTGTGATCGCCCATTACACCGGCCACGGTGGCCAGTGCGCCCAGGATCATCGTTCCGAGGGTGATGCTGCGTGCCCGATTGCTGAGGGTGAAATTCATCGCTGCGGTTCCGTTATCGTGCCGATCAAAGGGCTGCGGTCGTGGTGCTGTCCGATGTAGCGGCGGTCATCTTTCCTCCGTTCTGCAAGTACTTCACGTATTGCACCACGAGCCAGCGCTCCTCCTTGTCCAACTGCGAGGCATGCGGGCCCATGGCCAGGTTCTTCCCGTACATAAGGCTATGGAAGATCTTGCCTTCCGGAAGCCCTTTCAATGCCGCACCGTCGTAAGCGGGCGGGGTCGGATAGTTGCCGTTCTTCACCACGCCACCATCGCCCTGGCCCTTCTCGCCGTGGCAGTGCATGCAGAACTTGGTGTAGATCACCTTGCCTTGTTCGACCGTGGCCTCGGTCATCGCGATCGGGCTCTTCAAGTTGAGGCCGGCTGCTTCGTAACCGTCCGTGGTGTTCGGGTACGGATAGGGCATGTTGAACCGTGCCTTCGCGGGATCCGCAGAGAACGGGATCGTGCCTGCCGGTGGCAGCTTGGCGCTCTGGGTGTTCCGTTGCCGCTGGGCGATCTCCTCGCTGAAATGATAAGGATCCTGGCCGTAATCCACATAGGCCTCCACGGCCGGACTGCGGTACATGTCGGGCATGTACTCGACGCCGGGGCTGTTGGGATCGCCGCCGCAGGAGGCCATCGACAACACCATCAGCGAAAGGGCGCCGACCGTGACCGTTTGGGTACGCTTGCTCTTGATCATGGTCAGTACTGGCGTTCGTTGATCTCGAACACCGGGGTGGTGCGCAGCAGGCTGGTGATGGTCTCGGCGCTGTGGCCGTGGTTGTCCGCAGTGCGTACCTCGATGATGAACTTGTCGTCGGTCGTGCGCGGGTCCGGGTTGCGGGCCGGCATGCCGGGCAAGGTCTTGTTGCGGATCATGTAGGTGATCGCCATACCATGCGCTGCGCACAACACGGTGAACTCGAAGATCACCGGGATGAACGCCGGGATGTTCTTGTATAACGCCTGGCTCGGTTTGCCACCGATGTTCATCGGCCAATCCCAGATCATGAAATAGGTGATGCCCAGCACAGCCAGCGACGTACCGCCGATGCCGTACATGAAGGCCGCGATCCCCAAGCGTGTGCGCTTGATGCCGATGATCGGGTCCAGACCGTGGACCGGGAAGGGCGAGTACACGTCCTTCACCTTCACACCGCTGGACACCAGCTTACGCGCGCCGTCCTTCAGCTGCTCGGGATCCTCGTAAACGGCGTAGATGACCTTGTTCGCCATGGTGCTCAATGGTGGTGATGGTGAGCGGCTTCCTTCTTGTAGCTCTCGCCGCTCGTCTTCAGGATCGACTTCAACTCGTTCAACGCCACCACCGGGAAGTAGCGCGCGAAGAGCAGGTACAGCGTGAAGAAGATGCCGATCGTTCCGAGGAACGTTCCTACATCGACCCACGTGGGGTGGAACATGGTCCAGCTGCTGGGCATGTAGTCGCGGTGCAGGCTGGTCACGATGATCACGAAGCGCTCGAACCACATGCCGATGTTCACGATGATGCTCATGAAGAAGGTGAAGGCCAGGTTGGTCCGGAGCTTCTTGAACCAGAACAGCTGCGGGCTGATCACGTTGCAGGTCATCATGCTCCAGTATGCCCACCAGTAGGGACCGGTAGCGCGGTTGATGAAGGCGTAGCTCTCGTACTCGACGCCGCTGTACCAGCTGATGAACAACTCGGTGATATAGGCCACACCGACGATGGAACCCGTGACGATGATCACGATGTTCATGTACTCCACGTGCTTCTTGGTGATGTACGCTTCGAGGTGCATCACCTTGCGCATCACCAGCAACAGCGTCTGTACCATGGCGAAACCGCTGAACACGGCACCGCTCACGAAGTAGGGCGGGAAGATGGTGGTGTGCCATCCGGGGATCACCGAGGTGGCGAAGTCGAAGCTCACGACGGAGTGCACCGAGAACACCAGCGGGGTCGCAACACCGGCGAGCACCAAGCTCACCTCCTCGAAACGCGTCCAGGCTTTCGCGTTACCGGTCCAGCCGAAACTGAGGATGCTGTAGAAGCGCTTCATGCCCGGCTTGGTGAGGCGGTCGCGGATGGTGGCGAAGTCCGGGATAAGGCCGATGTACCAGAACACCAGCGATACGGAGAAGTAGGTCGAGATCGCGAACACGTCCCACAGCAGCGGGCTGTTGAAGTTGGTCCAGAGCGAACCGAACTGGTTGGGCAACGGGAACACCCAGTAGCCCACCCACAGACGACCCATGTGGATCAGCGGGAACGTTCCCGCCATGATCACGGCGAAGATGGTCATCGCTTCCGCGGAACGGTTGATCGCCATCCGCCACTTCTGACGGAACAAGAGCAACACCGCGCTGATCAACGTACCCGCGTGACCGATCCCCACCCACCAAACGAAGTTGGTGATGTCCCAGGCCCAGTCCACCGTCTTGTTCAATCCCCATACACCGACCCCTTTGCTGAGGAGGTACATGATGCAGCCCACACCGTACGCGGCGATCAGGCCGGCGATGGTGATGAGCACATACCAGCCGCGCGGGGCCTTGTTCTCGATCGGACCGACGATATCGTTGGTGATATCGTGATACGTCCTATGGCCCAGGATAAGGGGTTCTCGGATCGCTGCTTCTGCGTGCATGGGGTCCTCTTCGTTATCCTCTAAGCGTGATGTGCGGCGGCCTCTTCGGTGTTACGCACCTTCACCAGGTAATTCACATTCGGCTTTACACCGACCTCTTCCAGCATGTGGTAACTGCGATCGCTGTCGGACAGGCCGCGCACCATGCTCTTCTTGTCGTTCAGGTCGCCGAATACGATGGCACCTGTTCCGCAGGCGGCACTGCATGCGGTCTCGATGGCTCCGTCCTGCACCGGAGTGCCGGCCTTCTTGGCGGCCAGCTTACCGGCCTGGATGCTCTGCACGCACATGCTGCACTTCTCGATCACCCCGTCACCGCGAACGGTCCCATCAGGGTTCAATACCATGCGGCCGAGATCGTCCCATGCCGGGTTCACTTCGCCGAACTTCTCGCTCACGTAGTTGAACCAGTTGAAGCGACGGACCTTGTACGGGCAGTTGTTGGAGCAGTACCGTGTGCCGATGCATCGGTTGTAGGCCATCTGGTTGAGGCCTTCGTTGCTGTGCGTGGTGGCGGCTACCGGACACACTGTTTCGCACGGTGCGTGGTTGCAATGCTGGCACATCACAGGCATGAACATCACGGTCGGGCTCTCTTCGGGCACCTCCATCTTGAGGTACATGTCGATCTTACCCAGACCGTCCTTCTTGGCGGTCTCCTTGGTGGTGGCCGAACTGTAGTAGCGGTCGATGCGCAACCAATGCATTTCGCGGCTCCGGCGCACTTCGTCCTTGCCCACCACGGCGATGTTGTTCTCGCTGTTGCACGCCGTGATGCAGGCTCCGCAACCGATGCAGCCGTTCAGGTCGATGCTGAGGCCCCAACGATGCCCGACGTTCTCCACAGGATGTTCCTCCCAGAGATCGAACTCGGCCACAGGCTTCTTGTCCTGCGCGTTGATGACACCGTCGCCGTTGACGTCCTCGTGGACGCCGAGCATGTGCGGATGGTTGTAAACGGTCTTATCGCCGGCCTTGTAGGTGGCGATCGATGTCTCCTTCACCACACTGTGACGGTCCATGTCCGTCAAGTGCGTCTGCGTGATGGCCATCGGGTAGGTTTCGCCCGTTGCCGTTACGCTGACGTTCAGAACGTCGTAGCTCACCGTACCGTTGACGAGGCTGGTGAACGGATAAGCGTTCCTGCCGACAGGCTTCCAATCGCCGTTATGATCGGTGACACATGCCGCGCGGCCGACCTTCTCACCGTTCTCGCCGCGGCCGTAACCCAGTGCAATAGCGATGGTGCCGGTCTTCTGGCCGGGTGTCGGTACCACGGGAAGGACCACTTCACGGTCGCCCGCTTTCACGGAGACCATGCTGGCCGGGGCTTGTTCGCCCAGGTACATGTTCAGGCCAAGACGCTCCACATCCGTCGGGCTCATGCACACGTAGTTGTCCCACGTGATCTTGGTGAGCGGATCGGGCATCTCCTGCAACCACGGGTTGTTGGCGTGCTGGCCGTTGCCGATGGCTTCGGTGGTATAGAGGGCGAGTTCGAATTCACCACCACCCGTGCCCGCCTTCTGCGCGGCGGCGGTAGCGGCGGCAACATCTCCCGCGAATACGGCGACCTCGGCGGTCGGTGTATAGGCTTGCAGCACACCGTTGTGGACGGCCATGTTCCATGTATCCTCGAACGGCATGGAAGCGGCCATCGCGGCCATGGCCGTCTGCCAGGTGGCCTTTACATGATCATGGTAGTTCGTGGACGAACCGCTCCACGCCAGCAGGCTCTCAGGCCATTGGCGGGTGCTGAACAACGGGCGGATCGCAGGTTGCGCCAGCGCGTAGTGGCCGGGCTTCGGGCTGAAATCGTTCCAACTCTCCAACGCATGGCTGTCCGGGCAGATCCACTTGCACAGACTGGCGGTCTCGTCAGCGTGGTCGCTGAAGCTCACCGTCAACGGCACCTTGGCCAGACCGGCCTTGAACTCCGCCGCGTTCGGCAGCGTGTAAGCCGGATTTACGCCAGCGATGAACAGGGCGCCCACTGCGCCTGCGTTCATGTCCTTCACAAGTTGCGCAACGGCCGCATCGTCACCCTGCTTGAAGGCCGTGCCCGACAGATCGATCGTGCTACCGTAGTTGCCCAGCATGCTGTTGATGCTGTTCACCAGCACCTGCACGCCTTCGTTGTTGCTGCCCGCCAATACCAGGCTGCGGCCTTTCGCGGCCATCAACGCCTTGGCAGCGCCTTCGGTCGCCTTCATCATGGCGGCATCGGCACCGGCGCCCGAACCGCTGATGTGTGCGTGCAAGGCGATCACCGCTTTCGGCAGTTCGCTCGGTTTCAACGGGACGCGCACATCGGCGTTGGCACCGCTCATGCTCATGCGGGCCTCGAACTGGAAGTGCCGGTTCATCGGCATATCCGGGTTCCGACGCGTGGCGTATTGCCAGGTGTACTCGGTGCTGCTCCCCCAATTGCTCAGGAAGTCCGCATCAACGCTCACGATGACATCGGCCTTGGTCAGGTCGTAGTTCGGGAATACACGCTTGCCGAAACTGGTCAGGTTGGCGTTGGTAACGCCGCTGTAGCTGATCGTGTCGTACTGGATATGCCCAACCCCACCGGCCGGTGCGGTAGCGGCCGGATCGACCGTAGCGGGACCGGGACCGAATTTCGCTTGGAACGCTGCGATCGCGGCCTTGGTGCTGGGGCTGATCACCGTGTTCGTGAGGATCACGATGCGCTTGCCCGCAGCAGCGGCCAACCCTGCTGCTACGGCCTTGTCGGCATCCGCCCACGTAGCGGCGGTCATGCCCTCGGCGCCCTTCATCATCGGGCTCTTGACCCGCTCGTTGTCGTACAACGAAAGGATCGAACTGTTGATCCGCGCGTTCACGCTGCCTTTGGCCAGTGCGGGGTTGCGGTTGATGCCGAATTGCGGGTTGCCCTTGATGTGGATGGGACGGCCTTCGCGCGTCTTCACCAGGATGCTGGCATAGTCCTCTCCGTCGTAGAACGTGCTGGCATACCAGTTGGCAACACCGGGGACCAGGTCTTCCGGCTTGGTCACATAAGGGATCGACTTGATGACCGGTGTTTCGCAGGCCGCGAGGGAGGCGGCGCCCAAGCCGAAGCCCAGGAACTTCAGGAAATCACGACGGCCCGTGTTGGCGTTGCCGAAAGAGGCTTCGCCGATGACCTGATCGATCGCGAGGTCCTGGCGGAACTCGTTCTCACGGCCCTTGATCGTTCCGGGTTCCTGGTGCAGGTCCCCGAGATCCATCCAATATCGCTTCGTGCTCGACATGCGGCGCGCGGTGTTCTTAGTAGTGGCACTTGGAGCATTCCCAGCCTCCAAGCTCCTTCACACTGATCTTCTCGTCCTCCAGATACTTCTTCAATTCCTGGTGGCCCATGTCGGTCTCCTCCAAGCGGGCCATGATCTCGTCGTAGTAGCCGTTGCCGGCCATCTTCACATCCTTCTCGGCATGGCACTTGATGCACCAGCCCATGGTGAGCGGCGCCCATTGCTCGGCGACGTCCATCTTCTCGTCGATCGGGCCATGGCACTCCTGGCACTCCAACTTGCCCACGGCAACGTGTTGTGCGTGGTTGAAGTAGGCGTGATCGGGCAGGTTGTGCACTTTCACCCACTTCACAGGCTCCGGCTTGCCGGTGTATGCCTTGCCATCCCAGCCCACAGCGGCGTAGATCTTCGCGATCTCCTTGGTGCCCTCCGGGGTACGCCCTTCGGCCACGGCTTGGTGGCAGTTCATGCACACATTGGTGCTGGGGATCCCGGCGTGCTTGCTCTTCTCCGCGCTGCTATGGCAATACTGGCAGTTGATCGCGAGGTTGCCCTTGTCCACCTTGCCTGCATGCAGCGTGTGGTTGAACTTGATCGGCTGCTCCGGCTTGTAGTGCTCCACTTCATCACCGCCATAGACACCGACCACCCAAGCCGCATCCCACGCTTTCAGCGTCAGGAAGACCACTATGAACAGGCCGATGATGCTCGCGAACGCCTTGTTGTGCCAAGCCCAATTGCGGATCTTCTGACCGGTGGTCATGTCCGGCAGGGGCTCCTTGCCTTCTGCTTCGAGGACCGCGTTGGTCAGGCTCCTCTTGACACCACTGAGCGAAATGCCAACGATCAACAAAAGGAGTGCGATGACAACGAGCCATGGCCAATTGCTAACGGATGTCCCTGGTTCCGGGTTCGGATCCGTAGGTGGCTTGGGGCCGACCGGCGGAGCATAGTTGTCCGTGTAGTATAGCACAGCATCGATCTCCGCATCCTGGAGCGCCTGTGCGGTCATTACGCTCTTGTTCCACTTGGCGAAGAGTTCGTTGGCGTACGGGTTGCCCGTCTTGAGATATGCGGTGCTGTTCTTGACCCAGGCATAGATGTCGCCTTTCCCTTCCCAGCGGGCACGGGCACCCTTCAAGGCCGGACCCGTGAGGTCCTTATCGGGCTTGTGGCAGCTTGCGCAGTTGCCCTTGAAGAGCTTTTCCCCCTGGGCATACAAGGCCGCGTCGGCAGGTTGGGCCTGAGCTGCGGCCGAGAACAGGAAAAGGACGAGTGCGAGGGTTGCGTGAAGGAGCCCGGTGGAACGTTCTGAAATCCTTGCTACAAGCGGCATTCCGAGCATTTTAGGAGGGACCTACATCCGTTTGTCCGGCCGCAAAAATACACGGCGGACCGATCGTGGGGCTGCACGGTTGAAGACTTGCCATGGGGATGTCACTATTTAGAGCTATTCTAAATAACATTCACAACGAAGTACATTGTCCACCAAGGTGTTGCAGGCCCGATGGGGTATCGCACGTCGGCTCGATCGCACGGGTCCCTCATCCGTTGGCACATGGACCGTGGCACTTTGTGAACGGCATACTTTTGGCCCCCACCAAACCGATGCGTTCGCTCCTTGTTGCCTTCTCGTTGTTCCTGGTGATCCCGGTCCCGGCCCAGACAGGCACCTCGGTGCCCCTTTCTTCCAGCGGGGCTGAACTTGCGGTCGATACGCCCGTTGGTGATACAGCGCTCTCCCGCACTGGTGATGTCAAGATCACGGTTCCGCCCCGGATCGAGGCCCTTCTGAAGGATCATAGTGAACGCAAGCATCCCCAAAAAGGCTACAGGGTGCAGATCTTCCTGGGCGACCGCAAGACCGCCGAGGATACCAAGCGTGCTTTCCTGCAGAAGAACCCGGACATCCCGGCCTATTTGAGCTGGCTCGCCCCGAATTTCCGCCTGCGGGTGGGTGACCTCTATACACGTCTGGAAGCGGAGCATCTGCTTCGCGACATGAAGCTGCTTTACCCCGGCAGCTATATCGTGCCGGACGAGATCGAGATGCCGCGGTTGGAGGATTAGAAATTCGGAATTCCGAATTGCTGATCCTCAATCGTTCAGCGTACGCTTCACCTCCACCATCTCAAAGGCTTCGATGTGGTCGCCCACTTTGACGTCGTTGAAGTTCTTGATGTTGAGGCCGCACTCGTAACCGTGTGATACTTCCTTCACGTCGTCCTTGAAACGCTTCAGCGTATCGAGATCGCCGGTGTAGACCACGATGCCATCGCGGATGAGGCGCACCTTGTTCTTGCGATCGAGCTTTCCATCGAGCACGTAGCAGCCGGCAACGGTACCCACCTTGCTGATGCGGAAGGTCTCGCGTACTTCCGCGGTACCGGTGATCTTCTCCACTTCCTTCGGCGCGAGCATGCCTTCCATCGCCTGCTTGATCTCGTCGATCGCCGCGTAGATGATGGAGTACAGGCGGATGTCGATCTCCTCTGTCTCCGCCAGCTTGCGCGCACCCGGAGTGGGTCGCACTTGGAAACCGATGACGATGGCGTTGGAAGCCGTTGCGAGCAGGATGTCGCTCTCGGCGATCGGACCCACCGCACGGTGGATCACGTTCACCTTGATGCTTTCGGTGCTGAGCTTCAGCAAGGAATCGGTGAGCGCTTCCACGGAACCGTCCACGTCGCCTTTCACGATGAGGTTCAGTTCCTTGAAGTCGCCGATGGCGAGACGACGACCGATCTCGTCCAGCGTAATGTGCTTGTGCGTGCGGATGCCCTGTTCGCGCTGCAGCTGCTGGCGACGCGTGGCGATGGTGCGTGCATCGCGTTCGTCCTCGAAGACCTGGAAGGTGTCACCTGCGTTAGGCGCCCCATCGAGGCCCAGGATGGAGACCGGGGTGGACGGTGTGGCCTCCATGACCTGCTGACCACGCTCATTGAACATGTTCCGCACACGACCGCTGAACTGGCCGGCAAGGATGATGTCCCCTTTGCGCAACGTGCCGGCATCCACGAGGAGGGTCGTTACATAACCCCGTCCTTGTTCCAAGGTGCTTTCGATCACCACTCCGTGCGCACGTTTGCCCGGATCGGCCTTCAACTCGAGCATGTCGGCTTCGAGCAGGACCTTTTCCAACAGCTGCTCCACGCCCTTTCCTTGCTTGGCGCTGATCTCCTGGGTCTGGAACTTGCCGCCCCATTCCTCGACCAGGATGTTCATCTGGCTGAGCTGTTCGCGGATCTTCTCGGCGTTGGCGCCTTGCTTGTCGATCTTGTTGAAGGCGAAGACCATCGGGACACCCGCCGCTTGTGCGTGGTTGATGGCCTCACGCGTTTGTGGCATCACACTGTCGTCCGCGGCGATCACGATGATCGCGATGTCGGTGACCTGGGCACCGCGCGCACGCATGGCGGTGAACGCTTCGTGACCCGGAGTGTCCAGGAAGGTGATCTGCTTGCCGTTGGGCAGTTGTACGCCGTAGGCACCGATGTGCTGGGTAATACCGCCCGCTTCACCGGCGATCACGTTGGCTTTGCGCACGTAGTCCAGCAACGAGGTCTTGCCATGATCGACGTGGCCCATCACGGTGACGATGGGCGGACGCGGTTCGATACGCTCCTCCACATCGGCCTCTTCCTGAAGGTCCAATTGTACCTCGGCGCCGACGAACTCCACCTTGAACCCGTATTCCTCAGCGATCACTGCGAGGGTCTCGGCATCGAGGCGTTGGTTGATGCTCACCATCATACCCAAGGCGAAGCAAGCCTTGATGATGTCCGTGACCGGTACGCTCATCATGCTCGCCAGTTCGCTCGCGGTCACGAATTCGGTGACCTTGAGGGTCATACCGGCCAGTTCCTTGGCGGCTTGTTCTTCCTCGAAACGCCGTCCGCGCTGATCGCGTTTTTCACGACGCAGTTTGGCGCCCTTGCTCTTGCCTCCGGTGAGGCGCGCGAGGGTTTCGCTCACCTTGCGCTTCACCGCATTCTCATCGAGTTCGCCCGGACGACCCGTTGCAGGTGCATTGCGCTGCTCCTGCTGGACGGTGCGCTCCACATTGACCGGTCCCGGTTTCACGATGCGCTTGCGACGACCACGATCCGCATCCGTTCCGCGTTCGGCGGGCTTGCGCTCCTTCTCGACGGGCAGGTCGATCTTGCCCAGGGTCTTCAACCCGGCCAGTTTCTGCACGTTCACCCGGATCGTCTCGGGTTCCACGGGAGCTTCCGTAGTCGCTGCATCAGGCCCGACCGCCGGAGTCGCCGGAACCTCCGGTGCCGGAACTTCAGCTGGCGCAGCCGCTTCGGTCCTTGCCGCCTTCTTGGCGCCCTTCTTCGGCGCGTCCAGATCGATCTTGCCCAAGGTCTTGGGACCTTCGACCTTTTCGGCCTTTGCCTTGATGACGTCCGGTTCCGCCGGGGCAGGCGTCACTGGCGCAGGTGCGGCGGCGGCAGGAGGTGGTGTTTGTGCGGGGTCCTCCGCCTTCTTCTTCGGCGCTTCCTTCGCAGGAGCTGCGGTCACGAGCGAGATGGTCTCGCGCTCCTGGCGCAACTGGACGGTCGCCTTGCTCTGTTCCTTGATGGCCTTGTCGGTACCGAACTCCTGCAACAGCAGTTCGTAGAGCGCCCCGTCGATCTTGGTGTTGGGGTTGCTCTCCACCTTATGTCCCTTCTTCTCGAGGAACTCCACCACGGTGTGCAACCCTTGGTTGAACTCCCTGGCCACCTTGCTCAGTCGCAATCCCTTATCCGTCGTTTCGCTCATACAGCCTTTTTTGTCGTCCCTACGTTCCCCTATCCAAGGCGATGCAAGCATCGCCACCAGCGCAACGGGCGGCGCCCATTACGCCTCCAATTCCTGTTTCAAAATACGCAACACCTCGCGGATCGTCTCTTCCTCCAGATCCGTGCGTTTCACCAATTCGTCCGCGCCGATGTCCAACACCGATCGTGCGGTGTCGCAACCGATCTTCTTGAACTCGTCGATGATCCACTGATCGATCTCGTCGCCGAATTCGTCCAAGCTGACGTCATCCGTCACCTCGTCGGTCTCGCGGTACACGTCGATGTCGAACCCGGTCAGTTTTCCGGCCAGCTTGATGTTGTGACCGCCTTTGCCGATGGCCAACGCCACCTGATCGGGCTTCATGTACACCTCGGCGCGCTTGTGTTCGCGGTCCAGCTTGATGTTGCCCACTTTCGCCGGGCTCAACGCGCGCTGGATGAGCAGTTCATCGTTGGCCGTGAAGTTGATCACGTCGATGTTCTCGTTGCGCAACTCGCGCACGATCCCGTGGATCCGCGATCCCTTCATACCCACGCAGGCGCCCACCGGATCGATGCGGTCATCGTAGCTCTCCACGGCGACCTTCGCACGCTCCCCGGGTTCGCGCACGATGCGCTTGATGGTGATGAGGCCATCGGCCACTTCGGGCACTTCCTGCTCGAACAGCTTCTCCAGGAATTCCGGCGCAGTACGGCTGAGGATGACGACCGGCGTGTTGTTGCGCATCTCCACCTTCCACACCACGGCGCGGACGTTGTCGCCTTTCTTGAAGAAATCGACCTTGATCTGCTGGTCCTTGGGCATGATCAGTTCGTTGCCCTCGTCATCCAGGATCAATGTCTCGCGTTTCCAGATCTGGTACACCTCACCGGTGATGATCTCGCCCACCCGCTCCTTGTACTTGTTGTAGAGGTGGTCCTTCTCCAGTTCCATGATGCGGCTCTGGAGGTTCTGTTTCAGGGAAAGGATGTTGCGGCGGCCGAAGTCCTCGATCTTCACTTCCTGGCTCACCTCCTCGCCCACTTCGAAGTCCGGCTCGATCTTGCGCGCCTCGCTTAGCTCGATGTCCAGGTTGTCGTCCTCGCTGAAGCCGTCCTCCACGATCACCCGGTTGAGCCACACCTCCAGATCGCCCTTGTCCGGGTTGATGATGATGTCCACTTTGGCTTCTTCCCCGAAACGACGCTTGATCACACCACGGAAGACATCCTCCAGGATGCCCATCATGGTGACGCGGTCGATGTTCTTGAGGTCCTTGAATTCCCCGAAGGATTCAATGAGGTTGACTGTGCTCATACCCTGTCAATTGAACGTAATGGATGCTTGTGTTGACTTGATCTGGTCGAAGGGGATCACGGTGATGTCGTCGTCGAGTTTCGGTAGCCGACCCTTCACTTTGCTGGGATGCTGGATGCGCAGGCCCATGGTGGTGCCATCGAACTGCTCCAACTTGCCCTCCAGCAGGCGGCCATCGGCCAGGACCACCTGCACCAAGCGGCCGGTGTGTTTCGCGTACTGGCGAACCACCTTGAAGGGGCGGCCCATACCAGGACTGCTGAACTGCAGTTCGCAATCGTCCGCTGCCTCGCCGAGGTCCTCGCGCACGGCTTTGTTGAGCGTCACCAGCTCTTGCAGGGTGATGGCCCGGTCGTTGTCGACCTCCACCACGACCTTGTCGCCGGGACGCACCTCCACCGCCACCAGGAAATGCGTGGTGCCCTCCAGGTGTTTCTCTACGATGTTCCGCACGTTGTCCGCTGTGACCATTTCGCCTTTCTGCCGGCCGTAGAATAAAAAAGAGGGGCGGTCCCCTCTTCCTCTTCAACCGCTAACGGGGGCAAATGTAGCATTTAGGCGGGAATGGCCGATGTGGAACTCCCCATGTTCCGAGCATCCGTAAAGACAGCTGATAGCAAAGCAGGGCTGGGGGCTTCACCGCCCACCCGGCACCCCGCCACCGCGCGGCTTCTCCTTTCCGGCCGGTGGAAGCGCCTTCTTCACCGACCCATCCTCGTACTCGGTGGTCTTCACCGCTTTGCCGTCGGTGTCGTAGACCGTCATCTTGCCGTGCAGGCGGCCGTTTCGGTAATTCATCTGCTGGATGACGCGGCCGCGCTGGTCGTACACGGTGCATAGGCCTTCGGGGTTGCCGTTGAGGAGGCCTTGTTCGCGCAGTTTCACGCCAGCATCATCGAAATAGGTCCACTGGCCGGTCGGAGTTCCATCGCTATAACTGCCTTCGGCCACTGCGATGCCGTTGATGTTATACGTGACCCAGCGGCCGCTCTTCTTGCCTTCGGTATAACTACCCTCCTCCTTCACGCGACCACCGATGTCCTTGCCCGGAGGGCTTTCGGTATAGAGTTTCCATGCCCCGTTCTTGAGATCCTTGGCGTAATAGCCCTCGAAGTCCGGCTGGCCATCGGGGAAGAAGCCGCGCCATAGGCCGTTCATATGGCCTTCAGCAAAGGTGCCGATGGTCTTCTGCTGGCCATTCTCAAACCAGCTGTGCCATTCACCTTCTTCCTTCCCGTTCAGGTAGGGCCCTTCCTGTAGTTTCTGGCCACTCTCATACCAGGTGGTCCATGCGCCATCCTTCACACCTTGCTTGTAGGTGCCTTTCTTCCAGAATTGGCCACCCTCGTAGAAGTAGACCCATTCCCCTTCTTCCTTGTCCGCAGCAAATGCGCCAGTAGCACTCAACTGAGGAGCCTTTTGGGGATCGGTGCCGGGATACCAGTACTTCCAGACACCCTGGCGCAGGCCTGCCTTGAACGGCCCTTCCTGGTCCTTCGTGCCAAGGGTGGTATACCAGGTCCAAACACTGTCTTTCTCACCGGCCTTGTGCCAGCCCTCCACGTTCACCTGTCCACTGCGGAACCAGAGTTCGTAGCGGCCGTCAAGCTTTCCGTTGTCGAAACCGTCCTTCTTTTCCAGCTTACTGTTGGAGTACCAATACTCCCACGGGCCTTGCTTCTGTCCAGCATGGTACGCGCCCCGCGCCTTGGGGTTCCCGGCAGGATGGAACTCTGTGCAAGGCCCATCCTTCAACCCGTTCACGTAGTCGCATTCCTCCAGAATGGACCCGCTTGCGAAGTAGGTCTCCATGCGGCCCTTCCCTTCCTTCAGGATGTGTTTGCCCTCTTGGTCCCATGCATCGGAGACGGTCATGGTACTGTCCTTCCAGTGCTCCACGAGCATCGGCAGGCTGTCGGGATAGTAATAGGACCAGGTTCCGGTCTTCTTCCCGAGCACATAACTACCCCGCTCCATGATGCCGCCATCGCGATAGCGGCTCACGCGGACGCTGTCCTCCTTGCCGAACTTGAACCAGCCGTCGTGCTGCACATTGCCATTGTCGTGGAAAATGCGGACATGCCCGTTGCGTTCACCGCTCCTGAAATCGGCTTGTTCGGTCAACCGGCCTTGACGGTCGTAGAATTTCCATTCGCCCCATTCGCGGCCGTTGACCATCAATCCTTCGCTGCGCTTGATCTTCCTCTCGGGATCCCAGTGGTCCACGAAAGGTTCTGCCCCTTGTGCTCGAGCGACCTGGCCGAAAGCGAACCCGGTGACCAGAAGGAGGATATGATGGGAAAAGCGTTCGAGCATGGTTGGAGCCTGCCTGCTGGCGAAGGTGATCGAAGGGCGAAGGTAACCGCGCCGAACAGCGTGCTTCCCATTCGGGCGGCCGTCCATGAACAACGCGTTGTCATCGCCCAGCGTGTGGCACCGGGGCATTTTCCATGGCCTATGGAATAGGACACGGACCGCTCTTCGGGGATCGGCCTTCATGGTATGGCACCCATCCTGGGAGGGCGGGGATCCCAAGGGACGGGCAGGTCCCGCTACCTTTCGGGCGTGGTGTTGTTGCCGAGGTCGCGCAAACTCTTCCTGATCACCGGTCTGGTCGGTCTTGTGATGCTATTCGCGGCATGGACCGAAGCGAACCGGCCGGTCCGTGGACCGCACGGTCGGCTGGCGTTGGCGCTGTTCCGCTCGGCCGATACACTACCCGTGCTGCGCAGTGCCTATTTCTGGACCAGTGGGCGTTGTGCGGGCTGTCACGGTCGTGATCTCCTGTTCGAGGCCAGCATCGATCCAGCGACCGGGCAGGACGTGAACGTGGTGGACGATTGGCGCAGCAGCTTGATGGCGAACAGTTCGCGCGATCCGTTCTTCCGCGCGAAGCTCGATCACGAAGTGCTCGTGAACCCGTCGCACGGCGATGCCATCAGCAACAAGTGCCTCAGCTGTCATGCGCCCCTGGCCGTCCACGAGGAACGTCTTGCTGAACATCCACCGTTCACGCTGGCGATGTTGGATACGAGTACGCTGGCCAAGGACGGGGTGAGTTGCCTGGCCTGTCACATGCAGGGTCTGGAGGGAACAGGGAACAACTTCAGTGGTGACCTGCTGTTCGATAGTGCGCACGTTTACGGACCGTATGCGGATGACCAGATCAATCCTGCGATCATGCAGTACTTCGTCGGCTTCACGCCCGGCTACGCGGACCATATCGTGAACAGCAAGGTCTGTGCGGGCTGCCACACGTTGATCACCGAGACCCTGGATCTCGATGGCAACCTGACCGGTGACCATTTCGTGGAGCAGGCCACCTACCACGAGTGGAAGAACAGCGTGTACAGTTCGACAGGGGGTACGTGCAACACCTGCCACCTGCCGCGGATCGAAGGGCCTGTGATCCTCGCTGCGGAATATGCCTTCCTCCAAGGCCAGACACCCTTCGGCAAACACCATCTCGCCGGAGCGAACGTGCATATGCTGGAGATCCTCAAGGCCAACCGGCAGGAATTGCACATCCCGGCAACGGGCGCGCAGTTCGACAGCACCATCGCACGCACAAAGGCGATGCTGACGGAACGCACATTGGATATCGATCTGGAACTTGAGGAGAGGACCGAGGATACGGCATTCTACTCGTTGCATGTGGAGAACCTTGCCGGCCATCGCTTTCCGAGCGGCTATCCATCGCGACGGGCATTCGTCGAATTCGTGGTGACGGATGCGGCGGGCGACACGCTCTTCGCGAGCGGCCGTATCGACGACAGCTACGAAGTGATCGGACATGATGCAGGGACCGAACCGCACTACGATGTGATCCGTGCACCCGAACAAGTGCAGATCTACGAACTCGTGATGGGCGATGTGAACGGTGATCCGACAACGGTGTTGGAGTACGCGAAGTCGCCATTGAAGGACAATAGGCTCGTCCCGCTCGGTTTCAGCACAACGCATCCCAGCTACGACACCACACGCATCGCTGGTGAGGCGTTGACGGATGCGGATTTCAACCACGACAACGATGGTGTGGAGGGCAGTGGTTCGGATGTCGTCCATTACCACGTGCCGGTCGCGGGTGCCAACGGGTCGTTGCACGCCCAGGCACGGATCTTCTACCAACCCATCCCGCCGGCCTGGAACGCTTCCATGTTCGACTTCACCAGTGAGAAGATCGACGCATTCCGTGAAATGCTGGGCGCCAGCGATGGTACACCTACGCTCGTGGCCGCCGATTCATTGAGCGTTGGGCCGGTCGGTATGGAGGAACCCGTCGCGGACCGTGTGCACATCCATCCGAGCCCCTCCTTGGACGGATGGATCCGTATCACCGCTGAGGATGCGCTCCGTATGGACGTGCCTTCGGTCTTCGATGCACGAGGCCGGAGCGTCCACGCTCGCGTTGAGCGCGAGGGCGCTGGATGGCGTATTGCGCTACCGCCGATCACCGGGGTGTACTACATCCTCCTTCGCGTGAACGGTTCGTCCGTCGTGGAACGCGTGATCCGCCTATGAGCCTTTCGCTGGCCTCGATACATGTGTACCCGATCAAGTCGCTCGGAGGGTTCCAAGTGGCTACCGCCCGTTTGACGGACCGCGGGCTGGAACACGACCGGCGCTGGATGCTGGTGGATGCGAACGGCACGTTCATCACGCAACGCGAAATGCCTGTGATGGCCTGCTTGCATTGCTCACCGCTCGAGAACGGATTCCGCGTCACCGATGTGCGCGATGGCGATCACGTCGATCTGACCTTCGGGCCCGCCCACGGGCCAACATCACGGGCCCGGGTGTTCTCCGACGAGGTCGACGTGGTCCATTCCCCGGCCGCTGTTTCGGCGTGGTTCGCGGAGAAGCTCGATGCGACCTGTTCGCTGGCCTTCATGCCCGATAGTACCCATCGGCCGGTCGATACGCGCTATGCGACGGGCATCACCTCCTTGAGCGACGGCTTCCCCTACCTCATCCTCTCACAAGCATCGCTCGACGACCTTAACGGTCGCATGGCCAAGGCGATCCCCATGGACCGGTTCCGGCCGAACCTCGTGATCGGCGGTGGTTCCGCTTTCCAAGAGGACGGCTGGAAGAAGATCAGCATCGGCCCGGCACCTTTCACATTGGTGAAACCATGCGGCCGTTGTGTGATCCCGACCACCGACCAATTCACCGGCGAGCGCAGCAAGGAACCGACCCGCACACTGGCGACCTATCGTCGTCGTGCAGGTTCGGAAGGTGAAGTGAAAGTGGATTTCGGGATGAACGCGATGGGGCCCGACAGCGGTTCGCTTCGGACCGGCGATCCGATCGTTCCACTATCCGGGAACGGTCCGCAATAGGGCGCATCAGCGGTCCGTCAAGAACGTTCCCCGCCGTAATTTCCCGGCATGGTGCATTCCATCCTGGGCGATAAAGCGACCCGGCTCTTCCTGGTCCTCGGTGGCTTCTTCGTGGCCAACGCATTGATCGCGGAAATGATCGGCGTGAAGCTGTTCCAGTTGGAGACCGCGCTGGGACTGACGAAAGCGGACTTCACCTTGTTGGGACAAGAACACCTTTCGTTCGTACTGAGCGTGGGTGTGTTACCCTGGCCGATCGTCTTCATCATGACGGATGTGATCAACGATTACTATGGCGTGCGCGGTGTGCGCTTCCTCACCTTGCTCACCACGGCGCTCATCACCTTCGCGTTCGGCGTGCTGTACTTCGCCATCCACACGCCGCCCGATCTCGGATGGTGGACCACCAGCAGTACGCTACAGGGAGTGCCCGACATGCAAGCCGCATTCACCAGCATCTTCGGCCAGGGCATGAACATCATCGCCGGGTCGCTCCTCGCGTTCGTGATCGGGCAACTCCTCGATGCGTTCATCTTCCGACGCATCAAGCGCGTTACCGGCGATAAGCGGATCTGGTTGCGTGCCACGGGGAGCACGGTGATAAGCCAATTGATCGACAGCGTGGTAGTGACCTACGTGGCCTTTTGGATCTTCAAGGACATGTCTTTCCCGCTGGCCACAGCGTTGGTGATCACGGCTTACAGCTATAAGTTGCTCGTGGCACTGCTGGCCACTCCGTTGGTCTACCTTGCACACACAGGCGTTGAGCGCTACCTCGGCAAGGAAAGAGCCCATGCCATGCGCTTGGCCGCGTTGCACGGGAAGGACGAGCAATAGGTACCGATGGCAAAGAAGAAGAAACGCGACCCGAAGAAGGACCTCCTGCAAGTGGAGCGCGGCGCGAAGCGTGAAGAACAGAAGGCACAAGGCGCTCTCGATGGCAGGTTCCGGCCCAAGGTGGTGCCGAACAAGAAACGCGGAGCGCAACGGAAGCGCAGCAAGGCCATGGACCCGGACGAGGAAGGTTGAACTACCTTTGATAGGAAGACGGACCCATGTCAACACCCTTACAAGACCTCTATCAGGATGGGAAAAAAGCAAGTCCCGGCCTGCCTGATGGCATCAAGAACTACCTGATCGATATCGACGGAACGATCTGCGAGGACATTCCCAACGAGGAACCCGAACGGATGTTGGATGCCGCGATCTTCCCCGACGCATTGGACACGTGCAACCGCTGGTACGACCAAGGCCACATCATCACCTTCTTCACCTCACGCACCGAGGCGCATCGCGAAGTGACGGAGGCCTGGCTGAACAAGCACGGCTTCAAACACCACGGCATCCTGTTCGGCAAGCCGCGTGGTGGCAACTACCATTGGATCGACAACCATATCGTGCGCTCCACGCGCTACGTGGGCACCTTCAACGACATGGTGGAGAAGGAGGTGACCATCCAGGTGTTCCCGAAGTAGCCGATCAGGATCCCGCTGGCGTCCACTTCTCGATCGTTCCTGCAACAGGCTTGACGGTCATCAGGTGATCGAAGATCGCACCAAGATCGGCATCGCTCATGCCCGCGTACATCATCCACGGCATCACTGTCTGCATCTGACCGCTCGCCCAATCGATCTTCGGTGCCACGTAGGCGCTATCCGAGTAGATCCTGAAGCGTTGGATGAACTGCTCCTTCGTCCAGCGGCCGATACCGCCATCCTCACTGGGCGTGATATTGGGCGAACGCAATACACTTCCATTGGGGAATTTGAACTCGAACCCGCCCGCAAGCGGTTCTCCCACCTTCTTGCCCTTCTCGGTCCTGGTGTGACATTCACCGCAGCCGGCTGCGTTCAACAGGTATGCGCCGTTCGCCAAGGCATCGGAAGGATCGGGAAGATCCATCGGAGCTGCTGGAGATGGAATGGTGTGCAGGATAACGCTCAAGGGGAACGCGGGTTCGCTCGGCGGAGGCGTGTTCTCCTGCGGAGGTAGCGATCGCAGATAAGCGATGATACTGTACACATCCTCCGTCGCCAGCTTGTTGTAATTCGGGTACGGCATCACGGGAAAGAACGGATGCCCATCCTTGCTTACGCCGCTCGTGATCGCCCGGTAGATCTCGCCGTCGCTCCAATCCTTCAACGCGAAGGGGGTCACGTTCTTCGAGAAGAAGGTCCCCGGGAAGTTCATGGTCTCATCGAAACGCTCCCCTCCTTTTCCCAAGGTACCCGCCACCAGTGGTGCGGCGAACGTATCCCAATCCCGCGTACTATGGCAGTCCATGCATACACAAACACTGTTCGCCAGGTAGGCACCCCGCTCCAATCGCTCCGGGGTCGCCTCCACCTTCAGGTCGGTCGGCACATCGATGTCCGGCAAGGCTTGTGTGATATAGGTGATGCCACCGACGGCGAGCACGACGATGACCAGCAATAGGAGGCCAATGACCTTGAGCAGCTTCTTCATGGGAGAGTGGTTCGGGCCGCGTAAACGGCGGGTGGTCGATGCGAAGCGACGTGAAGATACGAAGCCGATCCAGTTCGTCGAATGGACATGGCCGCTGTGGGCGCCAGCTGTTCTTACCTTGGGGCTCCATGTCCAAGAACATCTCATCGCTCAGCGGCCGCGACGGCAAGGAATTGGACGACTCCCTGTGGGAGCGTCTGCAAATGGCATCCGACCGCGACGGAGGTTCACCCGCCGCAGATCATCTGACGCAGGTGGCTGACAGCTTCCTGGTGGGTGAAGCCGTCACTTACGGCACCTCCTCCTTCTATGACTTCCTGCGGCGCGAGAACGAAGGCAAGAAGGCTTACGTGTGCAACGGATCCACTTGTCTCGTGGCCGGAACTCAGGACCATGTCCATCATGAACTGAGGAAACACTTCAAGGAAGAGGAGATCGGGCATATGTGCTGCCTCGGCCGCTGTCACGAGAACGGCGCCTTCAACCTGGGTGGAAAGAACTACAGCGGCGCGAGCATCGACACGCTGGGCACTATCGTGAAGGAGAAGAAAGGTGACGCGAACGGACGGCATCATGTCGGCACGTCGATGAAGGACCCGATCCTCATCGCCCCGATGCCTTCGCTCGATGCGTTCTACGCACTATGGGAGCGCGTGCTGAAGAGCGACAGTGCGGATGTACTGAACGAGATCAAGATCGCCACCATCAGAGGAAGAGGAGGCGCAGGCTTCCCGATGGGCTTCAAGTTGCAGGCCTGCCGCGAGGCACAGGACACCACCGGCAATGGAACGCCGCGCAAGTACATTGTGTGCAATGCGGACGAAGGTGATCCCGCCGCCTTCAGCGATCGGTACCTGCTCGAACAACGGCCTCATCTGGTATTGCTCGGCATGATGATCGCCGGCTATTGTGTAGGCGCTGACACCGGTGTCCTTTACATCCGCGCAGAATACCCCGAAGCGGTGGAGATCGTGAAACGGGCCGTAGCGGACATCGAAGCGAAGGGTTGGATCGGCAAGAACATCAAGGGCAGCGGTTTCAATTACCGCTTCAAGGTGATCAAGGCAGCCGGGGCATACGTGTGCGGTGAGGAGACCGCATTGCTCAACAGCATCGAGGGCAAGCGTGGCGAGGTGCGCACGCGTCCCCCCTACCCTGCGCAACAGGGCTTGTTCAACCGGCCTACGGTGGTGAACAACGTGGAGACCCTGGCTTGTGTGCCCTGGGTTGTGCAACACGGCGGTGCGGCCTTCGCGAAGCTCGGCACCGAGAAGAGCAACGGCACCAAACTCGTTTCGCTCGATAGCGCCTTCAACCGGCCCGGCCTGTATGAAGTGGAGTGCGGCACTCCATTGAGCAAGGTCATCGATGAGCTGGGGCAAGGCTTCAAGAAGAAGGTGAAAGCGTTACACATCGGCGGTCCCCTTGGCGGCATCGTGCCCATGCACAAGATCGACTCACTCAGCATCGACTTCGAAACGTTTCAGAAGGAAGGCTTCCTCCTCGGACACGCCAGCGTGCTGTGCATCCCCGAAGATTTCCCGATGGTCGAATACCTCGAGCACCTGTTCGAGTTCACAGCCGTGGAGAGCTGCGGCAAGTGTTTCCCCTGCCGCATCGGCAGCAAGCGCGGCGAGGAACTGCTACACCGCGCCCGCACCGCGAACGTCAAGATCGACCGCGCGCTCTTCAACGACCTGTTGGAGACGATGGAGATCGGCAGCCTGTGCGCTCTGGGGGGTGGATTGCCGTTGGGAGTGAAGAATGCGTTGCAGTACTTCGGACCGGAGCTGAACGAGCATTTCAAAGGCTGAAGGCCTTCCCCCGTCCATCCTGGCGGTGAGCGTCACGACCTCTACTTCGGAAAACGGTCATCACGCGCTGAGAGCGTGAACATCCGCAACGCATAGCTCATGCTCACCATGTGCGTGTTGATGCCGTCGATGCGCGATGGTGAGAGGTTGATGTTGTACGCATAGGCCAGCCTTGCCTTCCAGATCCCGATGCCCAACTCCGGCCGGATCACCGTGCTGCCCGCAGCACCTTCTTGATAACGGATCAGCTGCAAGCCCATCTCGCCACCAAAGGTGATGTAGCCACCCAATTTCCATCCGATCAATTCGGGCCGATCCGGTCGCAGCTCGGCGCCGGCGAAATAGCCCACGCCCAACGGATGATGCACCACACCATACGCGCTACGACCTACCCCTAGCTCAGCAAAACCATAACGCCCTTGGTTGAAACCGGCGAGCAAGGTGATCTCATCGCGGTAGAAGTGACCCACATGTCCACGGGGATAGGGCAGTGCCAAGCTGTCCTGTTGTGCGACCAGGCTGCCGCACGCCACCATGCAGCAAAAGCACACAAGGAGCCGACCCATCGCAGCAAGGTAGTCTGTGCGGTGCGGTCTGTATTCATCGCAATCGCCTTCCGCTGCGACACGCAACGAGGATATGCGACTTGCAGCCGGCCTCACCGCAGCCCCTCCGGCAGCGGCCACCGCTTGTGCGCACCTGTGAGGCGTGCAATAAACGCGAAGGTGCCGAACAGCCCATCCTGGAGCCAGAAGGGCATGCCCGCCAAGCGGTACTCCTTCCGCATCTTCCACAGGGCGTGGATGACGGTGAGGATGGGAGCTTTCTTCCAATCGCCACCTCTCGCCATCGCATCCTCTCCCATCGATTGCAGCATCCACTCGATGTGGAGGGCGGGCTCGTACCAGAATTCGGCCTCCACCCGCTCGGTGCTGCTCGCATTGCGGAAGTTGTGCGCCTCGCCGGAACGGATCACCGCGCTCTCGCCGGGTCCCAAGGTGACTTCCTTCTTCCCGATGGTGACGATCAATTTCCCGCTAAGCACCTTGAAGCCTTCTTCCTGGCCGATGTGCATGTGCGCACCGGGACCCTTGTTGCCGGGACCGAGACTGAGGGTGGCTTCGCTGCGCCGGCCGTTGGTGCGCTCGCGGGCATCGTTGAACTGTATGCGCTCGCCGATGGCGTGGAGGTCGATGGGGCGTTTCATCTTCGCTTCGTTGCTGGCAGGGCTGGTGGTGGGTAGTGCCGTCCTTGGACAGACGGAACGAAATTGATGAATGTCGGCCATTCGGCCAATGCGCTGTCCGGGCCAAGGGCATGGGCAGCACTGCCGACTATCTTCGTCCTTCCTGCCTTCCGCAGGCCAGCACGCCATCGCATGAACCAGCCACAGGCCAAGCATTCCGGCTCCCCCGCCCCCGTCGCCAAGACGCAGTCAGCCCCCACTACCTCGAACAAGGCGGCCGTGGAAGTGGATGTCGCTTACATCGATGGCGTGGCCTACCCCATCAACAAGGGCGAGACCATGCTTGCTTTCCTCAAGCGCCACATGGGGCCCAACCCGGTGCCCACGCTTTGCGATGCGCCCAACCTGGAGCCCTTCGGCAGCTGCCGCGTGTGCTCCGTGGAAGTCGCCCTGCAGCAGGATGGCCCCAGCAAGGTGATGGCCAGTTGCCATACGCCGGTGGCGAAAGGACAATACATCACGGTGAACAGCCCCCGCATGGAGCGGCTGCGCAAGAACATCGTGGAGCTGGTGCTCACCAACTACCCGGTGGACAAGCTGAAGACCGAGGACCACGGCGCCAACGAGCTCTACAACGTGGTGCAACAGATCGGCTTCGACCTGGACAGCGTGCGCTACCCCAAGGGCGCACACCCGCTGGATGCCGCGGGAACGGATCGCGCCTTCGCGAAGGACACCAGCCACCCTTACATGGTGAGCGACCTGGAGAGCTGCATCAACTGCTACCGCTGCGTGCGCGCTTGCGACGAGGTGCAGGGCGAGATGGTGCTCACCATGGCCGGTCGTGGTTTCGATAGCTGGATCGCCAAGGGTACCGGCGAGAGCTTCTTCGACAGCGATTGCGTGAGCTGCGGCGCCTGTGCGCAGGCCTGCCCCACCAGCGCCATCACCGACGTGTTCCGCGCCAAGGAGACCAAGGCCGAAGAGGTGGTGCGCACCGTATGCACGTATTGCGGTGTGGGCTGCAACCTGGAAGTGAAGGTGAAGGACGGCAAGGTGGCGGGCATCACCGCGCCTTACGACGCCGAGGCCAACCAGGGCCACACCTGCCTCAAGGGCCGCTACGCGTTCCGCTTCTACGATCACCCGGAGCGGCTGCGCACGCCGCTGATCAAGCGCAATGGCGAGTTCGTTCCCGCCACCTGGGACGAGGCCTACGACTTCATCGTGGACGGCTTCATGAAGATCCGCGAGAAGCATGGTCCCGACGCGCTCGGCGGCGTGAGCAGCGCGCGCTGCCCCAACGAGGAGAACTACCTCCTGCAGAAGTTCTTCCGCGCGCAGGTGGGCACCAACAACATCGACAGCTGCGCGCGCGTGTGCCACAGCCCCACGGCCCTGGGCATGCAGAAGACGTTTGGCACTGGCGCGGCCACCAACAGCATCGACGACCTGCGCGACACGCACACCATCATGGTGATCGGCGCCAACCCCACCGACGCGCACCCTGTGACCGGCGCCAAGATCAAGCAGCAGGTGATGAAGGGGAAGACGCTGATCGTGATCGACCCGCGTCGCACCGAGCTGGCCCGCTACGCCAACTACCACCTGCAGCTGAAGCCCGGCACCAACGTGGCCCTGCTCAACATGTTCATGTACTACATCGTGAGCGAGGGGCTGGTGAAGCAGGACTTCATCGACACGCGCACGGAGGGCTACGCCGACTTCAAGAAGGAGCTGCTCGCCGTGGACATCGCCGCCATGGAGCGCGAGACGGGTGTGGACCGCAACCTGGTGCGCGAGGCCGCGATGGCCTACGCCAAGAGCCCCGCCGCCATGAGCTTCCACGGCCTGGGCGTCACCGAGCACTACCAGGGCACCTTCACCGTGATGCAGATCGCCGACATCGCCATGATGACCGGCAACATCGGACGGCGCGGCGTGGGCGTGAACCCGTTGCGCGGCCAGAACAACGTGCAGGGCGCGGCCGACATGGGCTGCCAGCCCCACCAGGGCGCGGGCTACTACGCGGTGGACAACCCGGAGTACGCGCAGCTCTACAACGAGTTCTACGGCACCGAGATCCCCAGCGTGATCGGCAAGAAGATCCCGCAGATGTACGATGCCATGCTCGCAGGCACCCTCAAGGCCTTCTGGGTGGTAGGCGAGGACATGGGCCAGACGGACCCCAACACCTTGCACGTGCGCAAGGCCCTCGGCGAGCTCGAGCTCTTCGTGGTGCAGGAGCTCTTCATGACCGAGACCGCCAAGCTCGCCCACGTCGTATTGCCCGGCGCCAGCTTCCTGGAGAAGAGCGGCACCTTCACCAACGGCGAGCGCCGCATCCAGCGCGTGAACGCCGCGGTGGAGCCCATCGAAGGCACCAAGAGCGACGGCCAGATCACCTGCGACATCATGGAGCGCTACGCCGCCAAGACCGGCAGGAAGAGCGGGAATGAGAAGACCGACTACCACCCCGATTGGGTGCTGCGCGAGATAAGCCGCATCGTGCCCTTCTTCGCCGGCGTGAAGTGGGACGAGCTGGGCGAGAACGGCAAGCAATGGCCCGTGAAGCCCGATGGCACCGACACCAAGATCCTGCACACCGACACCTTCAAGCGCGGGCTGGGCCACTTCTACTTCAACGCGTGGGAGAAGAGCCCCGAGGTGCGCGCCAACGAGAAGGACTACCCCTACATCATCACCACCAACCGCGAGCTGGAGCACTACAACTGCGGCGCCATGACGCGGCGCACCGGCAACGAGGTGATCCTCACCGAGGACGTGCTCCTCATCAACCCCTTCGACGCGCAGCAGAACGGCATCGCCGATGGCGACATGGTCTGCGTGGAAAGCCCCCGCGGCAAGGTGGACATCAAGGCGAAGGTGACCGACGAGGTGAAGCCGGGCATCCTCTCCAGCACCTTCCACTTCCCGGAGATCATGCTGAACGTGATCACCAGCAGTGTGAGCGATTCACTGGCGATGTGCCCGGAGTACAAGGTGGTGACGTGTCGCATCCGCAAGGCGCGGAAAACGCATTTGCGCAAGGAAGGCGAAGTGGTCGCGAAGGCTTAGGTCATTAGGGCGTGCCGGCTCGAAGACTCGCCGTCGCGCTTTCCGCTGCAAGTCCTCGCCGGATTACCGGCTCCGGGCTTTCCGCTTCAATCGCTCACGCGAACAACGAAAAGCCAACAGAGTTCAATTGTTGGGGCCATTGGCGCCATGTGGCACCGGTACCGTGGCAGCAGCGCTGGACGGAGAACCTTCAAGCTCCTTTACTAGTGCTTTCTCCGCCGTATCAACACGCTGTAGGTGCTCAGTGATCTCTTCTTGTGTTGCCACTTGAACGGCCAATTCACCACCTACTACACTTGATAGTGTAGCGAGTTGAATATTCCCACCAACACCACCTGGGTTGGTCCTGGTGACATGGTTTATCGTCCATATTGCAGCGAGTCGGCCCTCCGCAAGTGTTGGTTCGCGTGATGGCCACAACACTCGTTTCAGGAAAGCCAAGAAAGGGTCAGCTATAGGCTGTCCACTACCGAGGGCAATGAACGGTATGTCCTTAGTTGACTGTTCTGGTGCGCCGTTGAAGTCGAAGTTGAACAAGCATGCCTCCCGACCTACCGGCATTGCTACTAACGACTTACACAGCGATTGTCCGGCTTCTCCAACTAGCTTATGCTGCATCTGGGCGGACTGCAGGTATGGAAAAACGACTTTGTTAATCTCTTGACCAAGGTGATTCATCACCTGTGGTGGAGTTCGTTGGCCTCCGAGCTGATTTGCTTTCCACAAAGTGGCCATATGGTCAGCTAGCACTTGCCCTATTCCCACGGCACCTGTCGAGGCAAACAGAACATGCTCGTTAACACGAATAATCTTCTGGATAGCCTGCTGACCAATTGTCGGCCTCCCAGTTGCCGCAAAAGTGGCGGCACTATCGGACGCAACCACAACGCCGTCTTTGCACAGTATGCCAACTATCAGGGTCATGGTTCGCGGAATACACTCTTTTCGCGCATCTCAGGATACGCCTTATAGATGGCGCTCACCAGTTCAGTGAACGAGAGACTCTTCGTAAAGTCAACGACGGCATCCAAATAGGATGTCGTCGCCTCATCCAACGACTTCCGCAATGCACGAGCGTGCTCGGTACCCAAATCCGTGATTTCGTAGATGTTGAACCGCACCAACGGTGGTCGCATTATGGCGATCATGCCATTCCCCTCAAGCGCTTCAGCATCTTTATAAACCTCGCCACAAAAGGGGCCATAGTCATACGCCTCGAACTTGTAGAAGGAGTCGTTCTGTAACTTCTCGGGGGACAGATTCCTGCCGAGGAGAAACAAGCTCTTCTGCAACTGCACTGGCTGGAGTCTATGACCATGCTCAAGCGCCATTAGCAACCAGTCCTTGTTGCTTAGCTGTGACATGTTTCTCGGCGATCGGTGATTGACAAGGTAGACATTGACGCAAAGGAAACCACCGGGGACGTTCGCCCAAAGGAGAGGACTGCTCCTCGGGCAATCTTTTGAACAGAACCCATGGGCATAGCGTGGCATTCACCCTATGACAAATGCTTGTCAGCCGTGGGCTCTCCTTCTGGACAAGAGGACCTTAACAAGTTGTAAGACCCAAGTGCCAGATGGGAGCACCCCGACATTCTACATTTGCGATGCTCTCCCCAATGCCAGATCGTTCATTAGCACCGAAGCCGTTGGCCCATCCCCCTGCTGTTGAGGTGATTTTCGGACTTCAGGCGGTTACACCGGATGACCTAGAACAGGAGGTGGTGTCCGCTGAACTCCAGAAAGTGCTGCCTACTGGTTTTTCGATTGAACGGCAAGTGGACCATGTGAACATTGCCGTCAAGGGAGATGGGAAAGGACAAGTTGAGCACTCACAGACCCAGGCCTGGACAGGAGTAAAGGTGGTGAACACTGATGGGAGCATCGCCGGACACTTCATGCGGTTCGGGGCTTTTGTCAACTTCACACAATACAAGGGCTTTGACGAAGGGGTTGTGCCCGTAAGAGCGCTATGGCAGTCCTACTGCAAAGCGTTCCGACCCCAACAGGCAATGCGGCTTTCGATCCGGTACATCAATGTGCTCAAGCTCCCATTCGACAAGGATGGCAGGGTTATGCTTGACAAGTACTTCAAACTCTACCTCACCTTTCCCCCAGAGTTGTCGGGCGACATGAACCACTTCCATCACCAGATCGTTCTGCGTGACGCGGAGACCGGAATGCCCGCTCGGGTAATGCTCTCCAGCGTAAAGGAAGAACCGGATCTATTACACGTTGCCTTTGACAATGAAGGTGCCCGAGAAGGACAGTGGACCCCCAATGATGAGCGCATCTGGCAGGAGTTCACAGCCGTGAGGGACTGGACCTACCATATCTTCAACTCCGTACTTACACCCGAATGTCTGCAACAAACCGGTTCTTAGAGGACACTTACCTCTACACGGTAGCAACTGGCTCGAGCGCCAGTGATGTGGCTGTGCGCTGGGATGAGGTGCGCACGCGTGGAAGCCGGATATTCCCCAGCTTCGACTTCCGCGAGGGCGTGCTCGCGCTGGATCGTCGATCCCTGGAACAGGCTTCGACCGAACTGGAGACCGTCTTTGCAGAGTGTTCTCAACCGAATTGGGATGGCCACGGCGCCCAACCAGTCCATTTTCTGACCTACGAGAAGACCCGGACATTCCTTGAGAATCTTCCATCGTCAGCTGGTGTACCAGAAGTGAACGCGGATCCAGATGGCGAACTGGTGCTCGAATGGAGAAGAGGGGGTAACCGTTTGCTATCGATCAGCATCGCGCTCAACGGACGGTTGACGTTCATTTACCGGAACGGTGCCAAACGCATGCGCGATACGCTCTGGTTCCTCGACCAGCAGGTGCCTGTGGAGTTGATCCGGTTCATGGAGATCCTCCGGCAGTGATGGTGCTGCCATCGGGTTTGCCAGCGCACGTCGCCGACCATGAGGTGCTTGCGCGGCACATCTTCGACAAGAAGCGCGTTCGGACCGTGGACGGAAAGAGCGTGCCGAAAGCGCAAGCCTTCATGCCCGTGCAAGACGAAAACGGCGATTGGGTACTCTCTGTTTCACGCGTGAGCCATTGCATCGACAACGAAGCCATTGAGCGTAATGGGATATCAGTTGGTGCGGCGGGTAACCCTCAACGTGTCCTGTTCGCCTTTACAACAATTACCGCGGCTGAGATCCGCGCCGTTCCTGTAACAGACAGCGCGGGAGCGACCGTAGGCAACATGGATGTGGTTCCGGAAGAACCTCCACCATGTCACGCGCACATCATCAAGTATCCCGATATCATTCCCGGCGAGAATCCGAAAGAACTTCAAAAGGACTGCGCTGAGGATCTTTCACAGCGTGCCACTCCCGTGACCTTCAGGAGGCTCCCCCTCGAACCTTGGGAGGAAGCCATCACGCAATAGTTCTTCGTGCGGCGAGCGGTTCTCTTTGTCACAACCGATCATACTTCGTCGCCACCCCTTTCGCCTTCTCCACGGGGTACTTGGCGGCGTTCTTCAGCAGCTTCTGGCGCACGGCGGTTTCGAGGTCCAGGTCAAGGTCATGGGCCAGGTAGGTGAGCAGGATGGCGATGTCCGCCATTTCCTCGGCCAGGGCATCGCGGTGCTGCTCGGCCAGGGCGGGCAGGTCGGCATCCTTGGCCCATTGGGTGTGCTCCATCAGTTCCGCCGCTTCGAGGGCAATGCTCGTGGAGAGCGTCCGCAGGTTGTGGAACTGCTCCCAGTCGCGCTCCTTCCGGAAGGCCAGCAGTTCATCGCGCAGTTCGTCGCTGATCATGGCAGTGGGAGTTAACCAACAAAGCGTTCGTTGTGCCAACGTAGGTATTCGGCGTCGGGCCGTTGGCTGTCCAATTTCGGGATCACGGCTAGCGGCTGGTCGTGGAGGCGGTAGTAGGCCTTGCCATTGTACCACTGTTCCTTGATGCGGTCGCTCACGCGCACCCGCAGCTCGGGCGTCACGGTTACCAGCCCCGCATCGAAGAGCTTGTGGAAGTCAGAGCGCAGCAGCATGCCGTTGGAGATGCGGTGCGGCCCGCCGCTGGAGTACGACTTGATATGCGCCGCCTCAAGCACCGGCAGCGTGGACTCACCGGTGATGGCACAGCGCTTCTGGTAGGCCTCGCCCACCAGGATCTGGAAAGACCCTTGGCCCAGCCGGGCGCGCGTGAGGAACAACTCGCCGTAGCGCGGCCCGCCATACTCCGCAGCCGGTTCGGCCACGAGGTCTTGGATGGCCTTGTCCTGGATGCGCTGCTGCACGGCGTTCCAGAGCTCGGCGCCTGCGGCGGTTTCCGTGTCGTAGGTCTGTCCCTTCACGATGTTCGGCGCCCAGTTCGGTAACGGTATCCAGTCCTTGCGCTCGAAGAAGAACGGCTGCACCAGCACGCTGCATCCGATCTCCAGCACCTCCCGCGGCCCGGTTGACAAGCGCCGGATGCGCTTCTCCACTTCCTCATACGTGGCAGCGCCGTTCTTCTCGCCGAACGCCTCCCAGGCCATGTTCAGCGGCAGCTTCGAGAAGCTCACGAAGTAGCCGCCACCCGCAATGGCATTGTGCGGCGCCTTCAGCTTGAACAGGAAGGGCGTTCCGGCGGGCAGTGTGGTGAACGGCGCCACGCCGCTCGGCTGCCAGAAGTTCACCTCATCGAAGCGGCGCTCCGAGAGAAAGGTGTACCAGTCGAAGTCGGTGACGCCGGCCCAGAGCTTCATGCGGCGTGAAGCTAGCCCAAAGGCTGATTCAGCAAGGCGCAAGCACTTGACCGATCTCCTCCAGGTGTCTTCGCAGTACAAGAAGATTCACCGGCTGTTCAGCAAGGTCTTTAGATAACATCACTCGAACACCTGGGCTGCGAACACTTCTCCGATCGTCACCCGAGTTGCGCAGCTCGTTGCACATGCGCCTCAGCAAGATCTCGGTTAGCCCGGCTTCAGCGAGCGTATTCTTTAGCCGCGCGCGATTCACCAGGACAATGTTCGCTGACGCAATGTCTTCATGGCGTTCCAATCGCTCGACTCCGTTCGTCAAGTGAATGTCGAACACGAAGGAATACACCTCGGTCCGCTTGGCAGGGTCGAAGAACCACCCCGGTCGCTCTGTGCCGTTCGTCATGAGGCTCAGTTCAAGTGAGAACGTCGGCAACGATTTATTGAGGTAGTGCAGTTGGGCCTTCTCGTCCACAATGAAGGTCTTGCCATCCTTCTCCAAGCGTACGTCAAGTCCATTGCGCTGGCTTTCGGCGTCATTGTAGCGCTTGATCTGGATTCCATTGCGTCGGTAGCAGCGGTCTAAGTAGGTTGCGAGCAACTTTTCCTTACGTAAGTCCGACCAGAACAGGGTGCGCATCAGTTCACTTGATTTAGACCCGCCTTAAACAAGCCATGCCGCCTATCTCGCCCAAGCGCAATATCTCGAAGGCGATATCACACAGGCCTCTTCCATTGAGCCGCTCAGCTTGAACATGCGCGGCTTCTTACCGAAGTCGAAGAGGCGGTAGAGCCTGTACTGGTCGGCGTTCTGCTTGGAAAAGTCCAGCTCGTTGTCGGTGATTAGGAAGGGGGTCTCCCGGTCGAAGTTGGTGGTCTTCACCTCGATGAACCGCTCTTCGTACTCGATGTTGAACGAGCGGATGTCGTAGCCCATGCCATCGCCCTTGGTGCGGGATACCCATTCCACTTCGTTCGCCAGATCGGCGCGGCCGTGTTTCAAGAGCTTCCAGCGTTCGTAGCTCACGATCAGCTCTTCACCGCTCTGTCCCAGCTTGCGGCAGGCATGCTCCCTCGCTGCAAAGTCAATGATCTTGCCCGTGAAGCTCCGTTCCGTCGGCTTGGCGGCATATGCCGGTGGCTGTTCCTCCACGAGGCTCGGTGTATCGAGCAATTCCTTCAATCGTTCTTCCGGGGTCTGCCTTGTTGCATAGCCGAGCAGCGCCGGGCGCAGGTCCGCATGGGCATCCACATAGGCCATCACCAACGGCTCCAGCATTCGTTGGAAGTTCTTCGCAGGCACCAAGCCTTTCAGAAACGGCAGATCGTTCAGCGCCAGCACGGCACTGATGTTCTGCATCTTGAACTCGTAAGACTTGGCTGTGCGTTCACCTTCCTCCTCAAGGTTCCGGTAGTCGGCCGCCTTGTTCACCTTCTGCTGTGCCACCTCGCGCCGGAGCATGTCGAAGTAAGCCTCGATGGCCGCTTCAACTTCGTCCTGCTTCCAGCCGTCCATGCTGGAAAAGTAGAAAGCAGGTGGGCTTCGCCTGTCCTATTCGTGAACATATCTGAAGCACTCGTGATGTCGGAGCGCGTTCTCCAGAGCTGGCCAACGACGCCGCTTTCTTAGGTAGGTACAACGTCCGGCGCGATGCGCGCCACTGCCGAGGTCGACCATTTTGGTGACACCAACGAAATGGTCTTCGGGGTGGTCCTCGCCCTATCCCCTGATCTTCTTCACCAACCACGCCGCACCGAACGCTTCCGCCATGCTCCAGGGCACTGCCACCGGCAGGATCCTGAAAGGCAGCACACCGAGGTTCCCGATCACCACCCACATGAGCACGAATCCGATGGACCATGCGAGCGCTGCGGTGTGCAACAGGCTGAAGCGCCTGGCGAGAATGAAGATGACCACCGCGAACAGCAGTGCCCACACGCCCCACATGGCCCCATTGATCGGCGCGGCGGGGAACGAAAGGCCCATCGCGGAGTAGTGCGCGGTCCACTGATCGACCAGCACGAGCTGGTTGCGCACGAATTCGTTGATGGAGATCCACACGGTGGCGGCGAGGATGGTGAGTACGGGGCGCATGCGGCTAGGCCTGGGGTGTCCAACAATGATAGGATACCGCGGTCCACATTTTCAACGCATCCGATCACAGGCCCCTCCTTGGTCCGTGTTGTGACCATCCTACCCTCCGTCAGGGCGATGGCATAGCACTCCACTTCGTGCCGGACACCGGGATTTGCTTCGTTCCGTTATTTCTCTACATTGGGTCCCATGGAGGGGCCTGTTGGCCCTTGGCCAGGACGGACCATCCAAAACCAATTCAACCTTTTCGCTGATGACAAGACTTCGCTTCGCCCCTTTCCTCTTGGCGCTGGGCCTTGGCTTTGATGCCAGTGCGCAGATCCAGCAGCCGGGAACACCCCTGAACTGGGAACAGAAGATGACCGACCTGTCGGCTATTCCGGTCGTTTCAACGCCCAAGCTCGACATGACGCTCATCGCATCACAGGATGCGGTCACGGACAAGTACAAGGAAACGCCCTACCGGTTCGGTATCGAGAAGCAGGTCGACATCGACTTCTTCCAACGTGCGCTCAAGACCGAACTTCCCAAAGGGGACAAGGTGTGGCAACTGGCCGTGCATTGCCCCGATGCGACCTCGATCAACTTCCTCTTCGACCAATGGTCCATCCCTGAAGGTGGTGACCTGACGATCTGGAGCGCCGATCGGAAAGAATTCATCGGCGTATTCGACCATACCCACAACAAGGAGTACAATTCCTTCGCTGTCGGGCTGGTGCACAGCGACAAGGTGGTGATCGAGTACTACGAGCGCGCGGTGGTGAATGGTAAGGCCCAGATCCACATCGGCACGATCATCCACGGCTACCGCAAAGTGCTCAACAAGTTCGAGGTCCGGGAGAAGAGCCCCTTCGGCAGCAGCGGTTCGTGCAACATGAACGTGAATTGCCCCGACGGCGCGGCCTGGCAGACCGAGAAGCGCGGCGTGGCGCTGATCCTCAACGGTGGATCGGCCTGGTGCACGGGTTCGTTGATCAACAACACCGCGCAGAATGGTGCACCCTATTTCCTGACGGCGGCGCACTGCAACGCCACCGAGAGCAACTGGGTGTTCTACTTCAACCACGAGACCGCCGGATGCACGGGCAACACGGGACCGACCAACCAATCCATCTCGGGTGCCACACAGATCGCGAGCGGGACCACTTCCGATTATCACCTGGTGCAACTGTCGTCCCCTGTTCCCGCGAGCTACCAGCCTTACTACAACGGTTGGGACCGCTCCAACAACCCGGTCTCCTCAGCCGTGGGCATCCACCACCCGTCGGGCGACGTGAAGAAGATCTCCTTCGACGATGATCCGCTGCAGAAGACGAACTACAGCAGCAACACCACCACATCCGCCGGCACACACTGGCGCATCGAGGCTTGGGAGCGCAATACCACCACGGAGGGCGGCTCTTCGGGTTCCCCCCTGTTCGACCCGAACAAGCGCATCATCGGGCAACTGCACGGCGGCAGCGCAGCCTGCGGCAACACGCTCTCCGATTGGTACGGCGCTTTTGGGAATTCATGGAGCGGCCTGAGCAGCTTCCTGGATCCGCTGGGCACCGGCGTGACCACATTGAACGGCTATGATCCGAACTCCGGTCCCGCGCCCACCTGCACCGATGGCATCCAGAACCAGGGCGAGACCGGCATCGATTGCGGCGGCCCTTGTGCACCCTGCCCTTGCGCCGGTACGAACGTGACCGTATCCATCACCTTCGACAACTATCCGGAAGAGACCAGCTGGACGATCAAGCAGGGTACCACCACCGTGGCATCCGGCGGACCCTACGGCAGCCAGCCCGATGGATCCACCTTGAACATTCCTGTGTGTCTGGCGAACGGCTGCTATGATTTCACCATCAACGACAGCTACGGCGATGGCATCTGCTGCACATACGGCAATGGGTCCTACAGGGTGACCAATGCATCGGGCACGCTTCTCAGCGGCTCCACTTTCACCACGAGCCAGACCACCAATTTCTGCGTTGGTGGCCCTGCACCAACCTGCACCGATGGTATCCAGAACCAGGGTGAGACCGGCATCGACTGCGGCGGACCTTGCACTGCGTGCCCCACCTGCAGCGATGGCATCCGGAACCAGGGTGAGACCGGCATCGACTGCGGCGGACCTTGCGCTGCGTGCCCCACCTGCAGCGATGGTATCCAGAACCAAGGCGAGACCGGCATCGACTGCGGTGGCCCATGCACACCATGCAGCACCGGTTGCACCTACGGCACGATCAACGCCACGAGCTTCGATACCTGGGGCATCTGGAGAGATGGCGGCACCGATTGCCAGCGCAGCACGGCCGATGCGGCCAATGCGTACACCCCGCAGTATTGCGTGCGTTTGCGTGACAATACCAGCACCTCCACCACCACGACCAGCAATCTCGCACTCGCCACCTACAGCGAGATCACGGTGAGCTTCTTCTTCAAGACGCTGGCCTTCTCCACGGGCGAGGATTTCTGGCTGCAGATCTCCACCAACGGCGGCACCACGTACACCACCCGGGCATCGTATGCCGCGGGCACCAGCTTCGTCAACGGCAACTTCTACTCGGCCAGCGTGGTGATCCCGGGTCCGTTCACCAACACCACCCGCCTGCGTTTCCGCTGCGATGCCTCCACGGACAGCGATCTGCTCTTCATCGACAACGTGACCATCACCGGTTGCAATACAGCCAGCCAGCTGCCTTTGATCGGCGCGGGGAACCCCGTGGAAAGGACCGCAACGATCGCCCCACAGGCCGATCTGCTGAAGATCTTCCCGAACCCAGCGAACGAGTCGATCAACGTGGCCTTCGACCTGGATGGGTCGGCGGATGTGTTCATCACGATCATGGATGTGCAAGGTCGGATCGTTGAGCAACGTCGCTCAGCCTTCGGAGCTGGCCTGAACCAGATGCAAATTGGAACAGCGCAACTGGAGACCGGCAGCTACATCCTCACCATCACGGCCAACGAGCAGCGGCGCACCCAACGGTTCGCGGTGTACCGTTAGTCGGTCGCATCCAATTGAAGAAGCCGTCCCGGGATCCCTGGGGCGGCTTCTTCGTTGGTGGGGCGATGGGTCGCGGTCTTGTAGCCTTTCGATCACGCGGGGATGCGTACAACGCTCACTTCTCCTTCGGCCACGCCCGCCAACTGTAGCTTTTCTGCACGATACGCCACGCACCTTCGTACTTCAGCAGGAGGAAGTAGTCCGTGAAGATCCGCCAACCCGGTACGGCGATCTCGGCCTTCGCCATGGCGGCGTTGCCTTCCACATCGATGGAGATGATACGGCCTTGACGGTCGTTCTTCTCACCCACCTTGATTCCATCGATGTACTTCGCTCCAGAGCGCACCCATAAGCTATCACCATCATTCACGGTATACAGGTTGAAGTCCGGATGAAAGGCCCGCCGCACCTGCTCTGCGTCACCGTTGGCTGTGCCATCGATGTAGTCCATCAACGCAGCGGTGATCAACGGGAGTTCGTACGAGTTGGCGGGGACTTGCGCGACGAGCCATGTGGGGGCAAGTGAGCACGCTACCTGAAGAAGGATGGTTCGAAGCATGGGTCGAGGGTCATATACTCCGAACGCCACAACATTCACGCCGATCAACGGACAGGTATCTCTTGCGGGTAGACGTACTCATGGGTCCATGCACGTTGGTGGCGATGCATTCGGCGCGTGAGATGAAGCGCATGATCCCGGCAGCACCGACCTTCGCCGCATGCGGAAGGCAGCCTTGGTCGCCCACTTGAACGCCACGTTGGAACTACGGGCTGCACAGTTGAAGGCCGAACTGGCCGCCACGCTCGAGGCACGCAACAGCGACACCAAGAGCAGTGCGGGCGACAAGCACGAGGTGGGACGCGCCATGGTGCAGCAGGAACTGGACCAGCTGGAAGGCCGGCTGGCCACGGTGCTGTCGATGCAACAGGAACTGGCACGCGTGCCGCTCGACCGCATCTACCAGCGTGCGGGTTTCGGCAGCCTGGTGCACACCGACCGTGATCGCTTCTTCATCGCCATCCCACTTGGGGCGGTGGAACTTGAAGGCGGGACGTGCTATGTCGTTTCCATCGCGTCGCCGATCGGTCAGGCGCTCATGGACCGGAGCGTGGATGAGGTGATCAACTTCAATGGTAAGCGCATCGCGATCACGGCGATCAGCTGAGCGATCAGGGCAAGCGCGTACCGATGGCTCCCCACCACGGCTGGATCTCGTACTTCAGCCGGCCCACCTTCACGAAGGGGTCCTGGCGCAGGTAGCCCTCCACCTCCTCCGGCGTCTCGCAGTCGTACAGCAGCAGGCCACGCCAGCCTGCTTCGTTGCTGTCGAAAGGCCCGGCCATGACGATGAGACCACGATCGGCCTGCGCGTCCTGATGGGCAAGATGCTCCTCCTGAAGCTTCACGGCTGTAAGGCTGTCCAAGGCCGGCCCATCGCCCTTGGTGTACAGCACGAACCAGTACTTCTTCATGTGGTAGGTACTGTCGGCAATGGTTACATCGAAGGTGCGCTGGCCGATGGACAATGAGGGCAGCAGGATGAGAAGTGCAAGGGCGATTGGCTTCATCGGCGAAGTGATCATGGTTTGGATCGACCGGTCAAAGCATTTCCGGAACAAGCTCCAATGTAACGCCAATGTGAACTTCATGTGAACAGTTGAGGAAGTCGTTGTCCGAATGAAGATCCGTTCCGAACTTGGTGCCATGGGAAAGACCATTTCGACCCCCGCAAGCCGGACGATCGATGTGGTGCATGCGGTGGGTGTGCTGGAGCACATGGCCGCTTCGCGCAAGAGCGTGATGCCCCATGAACCCGGTCGGTTGGAGGTGGTGCGCCTGCTGCGAGAAACGCATCGCACGGATGTTTCCGGAGCGAACGTGGACCTCGTGTATGCCGCACGCCCCGCTTCCAAGCGCAGCCTTGTCAGTCATGTGCATTTCCACTTCCGCTCCGGACAGGAAGAGTTGCCGGCACCTTCACTTGACAAGACCGCGGCATCTCTTCGGCTGTACTATCCCAGGATCGAACTGGATATCGTGCTGAACGCCTTGCGCTCGCACAAGGAACGCTTCTGCTACTTCTGGGAAGCCGCCGATGGTTCGCGCATGCGGGCCTGGTTGTTCACGCCGCGCTGACCCGCGCTCTCCGTACGATCTCGGCGACGAACGCCGACTTGCCCTTCGTATAGGCGGCACGATCATTCCCGTGATGTGCTGCGAGTTCACGTTTCAACCGTTCGTATTGGGCCGCCTCGTCGGGATGCGTGCGTAATCGCTCGCGGAAAAGTATCCGCGCTGAGCTGGCCTCATCGGGTTCCACCATGTGCACGTGCGCGGTGCGTTCGCCCTTGGCGTTACGTTGGATGAACCAGGCGTAGAACGGGGCCTTCTCCCCCATCGTCGGGCGCCAGATGTATTCGAAACCGAGGTCCTTCATGATGGGCACCACTTCGCGCCGCACGCGGTCCAGGCTCTTCACTTCCACCTGGACATCGATGATGGGCTTGGCCCTCATTCC